>CAYMLF010000018.1:0-20019 GCA_964391275.1 uncultured Candidatus Bathyarchaeia archaeon | reverse complement strand
TGTTTCCACAAAAAGATTACTTGGCAGTTCACCTGCTCTTGATTGCGCACGGACGCCAATACTGCAAAGCCCGCAATCCGCTCTGCCAGAAATGTCCAGTCAACACTTACTGCCCATCACGGGAGACACGGTAAGAATGGTTGAGCTTCCACCGCAAGTAACCGAGTACTTCCCTTACGGCAGCGTTCGGCAGCATCAAGACCAATTCATAAACACAATATACACTGCCGTCCGCAACCGCCAATCAGTACTAATCGAAGGCGCAAACGGCTTGGGCAAAACAATATCCTCCCTATCCGCATGCCTGCCAGTAGCAATTGAGAAAAAACTGAAAATCCTCTATGTAGCCCGAACCCATCGGCAGCATGACCGAGTCATCGAGGAACTCCGCGCCATCTACAAGCGGCACCCAGTTGCGGGCATATCAATTCGTGGACGCAACGAAATGTGCCTTAACGCTTTCGCAGCCAAAGGCGCCTTTGACTCAAAAGCGCTTATGGAAGTCTGCGAACTCCTGAAAGCCAAAGGACGCTGCCCATACTACCGCAACGTGGATGAGCAAACCTACGAGTACCTGCAACTAATCAAGCAAATTTCTGCCCGACCGTACATGGCATCTGAGATTCAGCAGGTGTGCAAAAGAAAAGAGCTCTGCTCCTATGAACTCATAAAAGCCGCTTTGCCCGACACCAAAGTCATAGCTTTAAGCTACCTGTACGCTTTTGACCCAGCCATCCGCACCGCATTCCTAAAACACATCAACACTGACCTCTCAAAAATCATCCTAATCGTAGACGAAGCCCACAACCTGCCAGAAACAGCCATCGACATCTCCAGCAACACCCTCTCACTCTTCGTCATGCGGCAAGCAGAAGTGGAAGCAAACAACTACGGCAACAAAGACATCGAAGAATTCGCCCACTTCTTCCGAGAGGAAGCAGAAAAACTCGCCGAAAAAATCCACAAAGAAGAAATCCTAAACCCAGACACAATAATTGACATAATCCAAAAACACGGCGGAATCTCCAACGCGCGGAACTTTTTTGAGCACATGCACGAAGCAGGCGCAGGCATCAAACGCAGCTTGCTGGCGGAAGGCAAAAACCCCCGTTCCTACGTGCACTCGATGGCGGAGTTTCTGCTTCGTTGGCTGGAAACCTGTGACGACAGCTCATACATTAACGTTGCAAGCCGATACTTTACAGAAAAAAACCAGAAAACCGCCAAACTCGAAATCGTCGCTTTAGACCCGTCTAAAATCACTGAGCCAGTCTTCTCAGCCACATACGCCAACATCATAATGTCTGGAACCCTGCAGCCGCTTGAAGCATACGCAAAAATCACAAAGCTCCCCAAAAACACCGCCCAATTCATAGCGCCCTCACCGTTCCCAAAAGAACACATTTTCTCCGCTGTCTGCCTTGGCGTAACCACAGCAATGGAAAAACGCACCCCAGCCATGTACAAAACAATGATAAGGCGAATCGCGGAAGTCGCTGAAAACACGCCTACAAACACAGGCGTCTTTGCCGCTTCCTTCGAAGTGCTAAACTCGCTGATTAACGAGGGCTTAGGGTTCGCGTTAAACAAACCGCTTTTCCACGAGAAAAGAGGCATGACGTCAAAGCAAAACGAAAAGATAGTGGCTGATTTCAAGGCTCTTGGCGGCAAGGGCGGCGCAGTTTTCCTCGGCGTGATAGGCGGTAGAACTTCTGAAGGCGTAGATTTCCCCGGCAACCAAATGGGCAGCGTTGTCGTAGTGGGGGTTCCTTACGCTGAGCCAACGCCCCGAGTGAAAGCACAAATCGAATACTACGAAAAATGCTTCCCAAGATACGGCAGAGAATACGGCTACGTCTTGCCCGCAATGAAAAAAGCCTCCCAAGCCGCAGGCAGACCAATCCGAACCCTCGACGACAGGGGCGCCATAGTGTTTCTGGATTACCGTTTCTCAATGGGGTACTGCCGAAGCTTTCTGCCCGTTTGGGTAAACAACGGCATGAAACTGCTGCCTGACGCTGACGGCGCACTAGCGGAGGCAATCAAAGGCTTCTTTACTGCCTAAAGCGGAATCTCATGCAGTTCAGGGTCAAGCTTTATTCTGCCAAAAGTTATAGCGGCAGGTTTACTATGCACGGGCGTTAGCACTTTCAGCACGCGTTTAGCACGGTTGTACTCCAGCAGGATGCCGATGCCCAAAAACCGTTTCCTGTTATTCCGTAACCCAACAAGCAAACCTTTCTCTTTACCTGCTTCTTTAGGAATCACGCCTCTCTCTTCAGCTTCAATGTAACTCATAAACAGCGACCGCACTCTAGCATCTTTAAGATACTTTGCATAGGCTAACTCACGCAGCCTTGTGCGTTTCTCAGGGTTCCGCTCGCTAATTGACACAGAAGACTCCACGGCACGCGTGGGCACAGTTATGATGCTGGAAAGCAACGGTTTAAGCTCCTCTTGACTTTGAATGCCAATTACCAAGTCAGGTTTAAGCTGGCTAATCAAATGCAGCTTGTAGCCAACCGCATCTTCCCCCTCAACCCAACCATCCGTATTAATTATCAAGTAATCAACACCAACCTTCTCCAAAATTTCCTTCTTCAAAGAAACCAATCCCTCAACTGTCCGCGCAACAGCTTGAATCGGCGACGTAACACCGACAAAGTACGCATTAGCCATTTTAAGCTCATAAAGCTCCGTGACACGCTTAAGGGTTGTAGCATACGCGACAGCGCAGGGCGGTCCAATATCCGATTGACCTAAATCCCCATCTAAAATCGCCACTTTACACTTTCCATCCACAAGCTTATTTACCAAATACGTGCTGAAACTGGTTTTGCCCGAATCCGCCTTTCCAACAATCATAACAACCGTGGGCTTACTGTGCAGGTCAAGAATCGTTTGAACGGGCTCATTCCATGAAGCAGGAATCGTGGAACCCTCTGCCTCTTCAACAGCCGCGTTTGGACCCAGCGAAAAATTAAACTCTGATTTCTCAACCGCAAAAAACGGAAGCCGCTTTCCCTCACGCACAATCACACTTTGGGCTTCTTTAACGTAGTAGCCGAAAACTTCAGCCTTGCCAGTAAGAACCTTCACAGAGGCTGGACCATTAACCAATAAGGTTTTTCCTGCTTCAATGGTTTGCTTCAATATCTTTCTCTCTCCTCAAGTATATGTTGCCTGTTCTTGCCGCTATTCTGGTAGCGGAAGTTATATGTTTTAGCCCTCGGCTGCGTTTACTTAACGGTAAATTCGTTCCAACTTCACTAACCACTTCCAAGACAACCATAGACGGCAACGCCTCATCTAACTCTTCAATTATCTCATGATACGTTGGAACGCCGTTTCCAACTTTTATCTTAACAGCCGTAGCAGATAAGTTAACGTTTTTTAATATACTTTTTATCTTTTTAACAGCTTCACGGGTGCCTAAACAGTTTGCTCTATCCACAACTCTGCCGTCAGCTATAACAGCTACACCAACAACTTCTCCGGGGTCAACGCCGATAACCATTTTCTCATAGGCTTCCTTGCCTTGAAGCCTCATCGTTACAGCACTCATTAAGCTGTCAAGTTCATCCTCAGAGGAGAACACTAGTACGTTGCCAAAACTGACTTGAGGCTTCTCTTTTTTGGTGGTTATCACCAATTTAACCTCGGAGGGAACAGGTTCCCCAGGCACCAAACTGAAAAAAGATATGTTGTTCTCTTTCAAAGCGTTCACGATTAAGAAGTAAGCTTTCCCCTGTACCGTTGCAACAGCAACTTTTGCTTTCATCAAGTTTACCTAACAGTTATGTTTAAGCGTGAAACACATTATTAATTTGGCTACTAATAATGCTTGATGTGCATCTACAGTGACGGGGATAAAGAGAATCTTAACAGGCATAGGCTGCATTGACCGCAACCTTGACGGAGGCATCTCTCCTGAAACCATCACTTTAATTTATGGTGAACCTGAAACAGGCAAAACCACGTTGGCGATGCAGTGCGCCTTCAACTGTGCGATGCAAAACCTAAAAACGCTTTACGTGGACTGCGACAACACTTTCTCCTCAAAACGTCTCTCCCAAATCGCCGCAGGCAGATTTGACCAAGTCGCCGAGCAAATATTGCTGCTTAAGCCGCTGGATTTTAGGGAGCAAACAGCAGTTGTCGATCGAATCTCCGATTACACCACAAAAAATTTTGGGCTAATAGTGTTTGACACCATAAACTCCCTTTACGGCGCTAAAGTTGCTGAGTCTACAGGCAAAGCCAAAGCTTTCAGTGTTAACCGCGAGTTAAACAGGCAAATGGCGATTCTGGCGCAAACCGCAAAAATCCAGAAAATCCCCATAGTTATAACCAGTCAAGTGCGCAGCGTATTCAGCGACGCTTCAGCGGGCGTTAAACCTGCTGCAAACAGGGTGTTGACTTTTTGGGCTGACAACATAATAGCGCTTAGACCCACTGAGGCTTCGCAAACCATAAAAGCTGTGGTTGAGAAAACACATGCAAATACGCCTCAAGTAACCTGTTATGTACAAATACTTGAAAGCGGCATAATTGACGCTGAATTCCACGAGTAAAATTGGTTGACCACATGGAAATAGCATTACTAATCGTTGAAGCTTTAATCTTTATATTCCCAGCCTACTGTGCCAACGGTACCCCAGTGCTTGCCGGCGGAGGAACTAAAATGGATTTTGGCAAAAACTTTATCGATGGAAAACGAATTTTAGGCAACAACAAAACCTTCCGTGGCTTCTTTTTCGGCTGGGCTGTCGGAGCAGCAGTTGGACTTGTTGAATGGCACTTCCTTGGTCTCCCCCTTCTAATAGCAATTTTCACCCCTTTAGGCGGTCTTTTAGGCGACTTGTCTGGTGCATTCTTGAAACGGCGACTAAACATTGCTCCTGGTGGTATGCTTCCAGTTGTTGACCAAATTGACTTTGTAGTCGGCGCTTTAGTGGTTGCGTTTCTTTTAGGCTTGGTGCATTGGGAAGTAGCGCTTACCGCTCTAGTTATTACTCCACCCATTCACTTGTTTACTAACTTTTGTGCTTACAAGCTTAAATTGAAAAAGAATCCCTGGTAAATCTAATTTATTAAAAATTGGTTTAGGGCTGAATTAGCCCCTCTTAATTATTGAACGCCTGCTGCTTTGATCAAGATCGCGCTTTCAAGGAACATGTATGATAGCAGCAAAAGCGACACGCCGATTATCAGCATCATGTACGCTTGTCTAGGTTTATAGGCGCTTTTTGTGCTCTGATAGATGGATAGTAACCCTACAAAGCCAAGAGAATAGAGCATCATCGATATTACAGTGTCAGATACGAATTGGTCACTTACATCTGGGAACAGAAAGTAGAATCTTCCAGAGTTTGGGTCAAACCATGAAGGCATAATGTTCTCTCTTGTAATAGAGAATAAGCCACCGCTGAAAAGAAATATAGCAAACCCGATTACCACCACAGTAATTACAAAGTTTGATGGCTTTGTGGTGACGACTTTGCGGTACCATCGACTCAGCGAAAAAGACAAATCTGATTGGCTGCTGGGCACGGGCCTTTTATTTTTCTTCTTTGACATTTCTACTCTCGTCCTCAATTAACTGCTTAGATACATCTTTAGCCCATTCTCCAGTTAATGAATTTTTCGAAATCTCAACCAAATAGTCCATCCATGTTACTCCTGATGCCTCACTCCAAACCTTGAATTTTTCAACAATATTCATGTAAGCCTTCAAATGCAACGAGCAGTAACCGTTTTCTTTAACTGTTCTGCCGCAAATTTTGCAACTCATCGTTTTTTGGGCTCCTTTGATGGGCATCGCGGATTAATACATAAACTCCATGGCCTTTTAGTTTTCGTCCAGACTCTAACTACTGGGTGCCCACAGCTTTTACAGGGTGATGCTAACGGTTTTATCGTGCCTGTCTGGGGCAGCGGGAACGCAGTGTTGCATTTTCCTTCAAAGAAGCCTGTGCAGCCTACAAACCGTTTACCCGTTTTTTTGGAGCGAAGGATAACAAGCTTGCCGTTTTGGCAATTTAGACATTTGCCAACTGTTCTTTCTTCAAGTCTTGATTTTTTTACGGCATAACTTAACTGCTTACCAATATCGGCTTCTTTTTGTTTTAGCGTTAAGGTTACAGGTTTAAGAATTTCAACGACGTCTCGGAGCACACCTTGTTTAGTTTCCCATTCAAGTTGAATTTGCTCCATTTTTTGCTCAAGGTTTCTGGTCATTTCTGAAGAAACAACGCTTGGGCAATAGTTGTTTAGGACTTCAGTGACTTCAAAACCCAAGTCTGTAACTGCCATATTGTCTCCGCCTTGGATGTATTTTCTATCGTAAAGCGTTTGAATCGTGGCTGCCCTTGTTGCTTTGGTTCCTATTTCTTCTTTCTCCATCTTTTTTAGTAAGCTTCGCGGGTTATACCTCAGAGGTGGCTTAGTGAAATCATCTTTCAAGGTTACTTTTTTTACCTCAACTTTCTGTCCTTCAAACATCAACGGCAAAGGGAAATCTTTCAAATGCACGTATGGCTTGTAAAAATCCATCCAGCCCTCACTTAACGTGCGGTAACCATCAAAGAAAAACGGGTTTTTGTTGATGTCAACGGTGACCTTTATGCTTTGTCTTAAGGCTGGCTCACCAAAAACTGCCATAAACCGTTTCACGATTAAATCGTAGATGTTCCTTTCCGCAGTGTCTAAAGCTTTCTCTGGAAGATTGCCTGTGGGATAGATGGCTGGGTGAGCTTGGTCAAACTTTTTGCCTTCGTTGGGTTTCAAAATAGGTTGTGCCAATAGCTTATGTGCTAATTTCTGGTACAGTGGTGTTCTGCCAAGTTTTCTAAGTATGCTTTGGTAGCCGATTGCTGGGGGAAGTTTTTGGCTGCTTGTTCTTGGATAAGAAATCAATGCATTTACGTAGAGGTGCTGGGCTATGTTTGAAGTGCGCATGGGTGTATATTTGAAAAGGCTGTAGGCTTCGCTTTGTAAAGTGCCCAAATCAAACGGTACTGGCGGATTCTGCAGAAATTCTTTGACACAGATTTGCTTTATCTGTGCCTCTTTTGTCTTGCATGATTTAGCGATTGCTTGGGCTTCTGTTTTATTCTCAATAGCTTTTCGTTCATACTCTAATTCAAATTGGCGCTCGCCTATCTGAATTTTCGCTGTCAAATTCCAATATGGCGTCGGCACAAATGCTCGAATGTTTTTTTCGCGAATTTCTAAGTACTTGAGAGTTGGACCTTGAACGCGTCCAGTACTTAGAGTAGCATATTGTCCGCTGTTGTTTTTAGCAGCCAAGGTCAATGCTCTTGACAGGTTTATCCCATACAGCCAATCAACTTCATGCCTTGCTAATCCCGCTTCAACAAGCGCAAAATCTATGCGAGGCAGCAAATTAGCGTACGATTCTTGCAACTCTTCTCTAGTTAAAGTCGAATACTTCATGCGTTTAGCAACGTTCTCTTTGCCTCCGCAAGCGTACTTTAGAACGGAGTAACCGATAATACTGCCTTCAATATCGTAGTCGCAAGCGTCAATGAATTCATCCGCGTTTTCAGCCAATTTAGAGAGCACTTTAAGCCACGTTCGAATTTTTGAGGCTCCCTTCTCTGCCATCCACCGAGGAACCCATTGATAATCAAAAACGGGGTAATCCCACTGCCCCTTTTTGGTGCTTGCAACCGTGTACAGATGACCCAAGGCTGAAGCAACAATCACTTCTTTATCCTTACTTTTTGCATGAAAGTATGGAACACCGTTTTCTGCTAAACGCCTGGTTCTTCCAGTGTCATCTAGGGCTGCGGCTATCCTGTCTGCTGCATCAGGCTTCTCCGTGATTATTAGCGTGTATTTCTTCAAAGCTGGCACATATACCTTATAGTTAACATTTCAGATGCCTTCACATTTAAAATAAGGCTTTTCATAAGACAATCTTGACGCCTGCATATTTAGCAACCAATAAATATCTCAGACCCAGAATAGTACTGGGACTCTTGATGCCACAGCGAGTAGTTTGTCACGGATGCGGTCAAGTCTTATACGAAGGGGTTGAACTTAAACCGCCAGATGAAATTATTCAACAAAATAATGGAAATTGCCCTAAATGCGGCAGAAAACTATCTTTACTGCCAATAGATGTTGAAGTCAAACCTGTCTATAATAAACCCGTTCATTAACTCATTCAGCAATCAAAGCATGTTGCAGAGCCTGTTTAAAATAGGGTTCATTCTCAAAGTACACCAGTTCATGCCTGTTTCTGTTTTTCTATCGGTTTCTGACTTTAGAAAGGTTTGGTAAGTGAGGTTTTTGGTTGTTATGAACGCTTCTAAAAAGTCAGAGCAGCAACAACCATGTTGCAGTACTTTTGGAAAGCCATAAATAAACCTCCATTGTGATATACACAATAAACTGTAAAAATAAGTAGATTTAGAGAGATGGCTATAAGTGAGGGGAAACTAGTTGTCCAAGGAACAGGTTGCTAGCGGTCTGAAATCTTTCGGTAAACTGCAATTCAAAATGAACCATTCTAGAATCATAGCTCTTTCAGCCTTAGTCTTGATTCTTGTTATCGCATTTACTCTACGCACTTTACCAATACGCTGGGAAATCCCAAATGGCCAAATTCGGCTAAACGAGTTTGACCCTTACTATCAGTACAGCCTCACACAGCACATGGTTACGAACGGTTTATTCTCGCCCTACACTGAACCATGGATTAACACTCAGCAATGGTACCCTGGTGGGTTGGATATGTCTTTGTCTTTTCCATCACTGCCAATGACCGCTGCAATATTGTACCAGATAGTCAGCGTTTTTGGCGTTAACATAGACTTAATGGCGTTTTGCTCAATGTTAGCCGTGGTTTTCGGCACCTTCGCATGCCTGCTTATTTACTTTATAGGAAAAGACATAGGCGGCAGAGCAGTCGGCTTATTCGCAGCACTTTTCCTAGCTTTGGCGCCTTCATTTCTGCAAAGAAGCTCCTTAGGATTCTTTGACTCTGAACTTCCAGGAGTTATAGGTTTACTGTTGTTCATGTTCTTGTTTTTGCGTTCGCTTGACCCTAACAAGTCATTCCGTAAAAGCTTACTGTACTCTGTGGGTGCCGCACTTGCCCTTTCTTACTTCATCTCTGGCTGGGGGGCAGCTTATTTTGTGCTTGACTTAACTGCACTCTTTGCTTTTGTCTTGATTATTCTCAAGCGGTATACCCCACGGTTACTAATTAGCTACAGCGTAACCTTGGGTATTGCGTTTCTCATAGCAACCAAGGTTCCCTATGTTGGGCTCGGCTACTTAACAACGGGTCCAATTATTCCAGTTGCAGGCGTCTTCATCTTGCTGTTGGTAGCTGAACTGTTGCGCCATAACGTTTCCGTTAAAACAAAACTCATGATAACGGTTGCTGCCGTTGTGGCTTTAGTTGCAACGTTTGTTCCAATGTGGTATTTGGGCTACTTAGGCGATATAGCTGGCAAATTCGTTACAGTTCTTGACCCGTTTGTGCGTGCAGCTGCACCATTAATTGAGTCAGTAGCTGAACACCGAATATCAGCATGGGGCAACATTTACTACGAATTAGGCATAGGTATAGTCTTCTTCCTAACAGGCTTGTACTTTGTACTCAAGAATCCAAGCAACCGCAACATCTTCCTGCTTGTATTCAGCGCCACAGCTCTATACTTCGCGGCTTCAATGGTTCGTCTACTAGTAATCTTTGCGCCAATCTTCGCAATAATGACTGCTATAGGCATCATGGGCTTGCTTAAGCCGTTCATATCTCTGCTTAAAGAATCGCCTAATCCAACTATCAAAATGAAACGTAAACTTGCACGTGTAAGCAGAGAATACAGTGGACTTGCAGTCTTGCTGATATTCATCATTTTAATGACTAACGTAGCGTTTTCGCCTCAAACAGGCGGTTTACCAAGAGTTTATGGCAGTGCTTACGCGCCCACTTCCATTAGCTCTTCCAGTCTTCCGCTGGGCGGAGCTTCTCTTAATGAACCCGTGCCTCAATGGATAAACATGTTAGACTACACCAAAACTAACCTGCAATCAACTGATGTTGTGGTGGCTTGGTGGGACTATGGTTACTGGCTAAGCATACTTGGTAACGTTACAACACTTGCAGACAACGCTACTGTAAACAGCACTCAAATAGAAAACGTGGGTTTCACATTCATGGGAACTGAAGAGCAGGCACTGAAAATGCTATCAACCTATGACCAGAGCAGAACAAAGTACATCTTGGTATTCACTGTAGCCGGTTTAGCGCAGACAAGCAGTGGAGCATCAACCTATGTCGCTGTACCTGCAAACTTGGGCGATGAGGGAAAGTGGATGTGGATGGCGAGGATTTCAGGACAAGCCAAAGACAGATTCTTTAACTCAAGCTTTATGGATGCAGACCATGCATGGACTGATGAATATGCATTTGGCAATTACAGTTCAACCACTAACCAGTGGGAATGGAATACGCAAGGCAAAAACTCGACAATCTACAAACTCCTAACCTACACTGTGAAGCAATACTGTGACAACTTTAGCGGAATAATAACGCCATACTACGAGACAGTTGAACCAACATACTTCAAGACTAAGTACATTGCAGGCGTAGATGAAAACTTCAACAGATTCGGTGCAATTCCACTAGTTGCGCTTTACGAGATTGACTGGGAAGCATACAACAACGCAACACGCACAAACCCCTAAACTTTCCACTTTGTAGGAAGCGGCTAACGTGTTTCCGAAAGTACCTGACCAACATAAAACCGGAAAACCTTTAGTCCCGAACGGTCTAGGCGTAATCTTCGTCCTATTCACAACCGTATACCTTTTTCTCGTTTACTTCTTGAATCTGACTGAAAACCCTTCAACTGTTTCTGCACCCTTTACTCTTGCCGTTTGCATTCTTTTCGGCGGCTTCATGGGACTGCTTGACGACTGGATGGATTTGAAATGGCGCTATAAAGCCTTCATGCCGCTTATTGCTGCGTTGCCGCTGATTTACTATGCCGTTTCTAACCCTTTAGTGCGTACTTCGATAGAGTTGCCGCTTGTTGGCATAATCCAGTTTGGCGAATTCTACTTTTACCTTATAATCCCGTTAATTGTTATGATTGTTACTAACGCGGTAAATATGCTTGGCGGGTTTAACGGTTTAGAATCAATCTGTCCAGCCATTGTGCTGTTAGGGTTAATGGCGTTGTCGCCAAATTATTGCCTACTAATATTGGGACCAATAATTTTCTGGCTCGTTTTAGCCGGTTTAAACCTGCAGGGCAAAATTTTTGTAGGTAACTCGGGCTCTTTTGCTATAGGAATGACTATTGCATCTTTTGCTATTATTGCTGACCAAAAGTTCAGTTTGGCAATTTCGATTTTGCCCTATATCTTTAATTCATCGCTTATCCTGTTGACAGTTTTCTTTACACGCAAAAAAGCCCAAATAACCTTCACTGATGGCAAACTGCAATCAGACCATCGCCGCAGCTTAGTAACCACGTTAGCTTATCATAGACCACTTACTGAGCGTCAAGTAGTGGCTATTGTCTCTGCCATAGTTGCCGTCTTCACGGTGCTTGGCATAGTAATTGCTTTTCTTTTTAATTAAGTCGCTTTTAGCATCTTTAGGTTTGCTTGCAGTATTGTTGTGAGTGCATAAGCCACCATAATTCTTATATCTCCGCTTGACGCATCAAAAAGAGATGTGATTTAAAATGGGGTATTGCTTTATTCAATCGCTTCCCTAAAACTGTAAAGTTTTTAGACACCACTCTTCGTGATGGTGAACAAACTCCCGGAGTATCTTTGGTTCCAGAAAATAAGCTGCGTATAGCGCAGAGACTAGATGAACTTGGCGTCGATTTCATCGAGGCTGGATTTGCAGCGGTTTCTGAGGGCGAAATGCAATCGGTTAGCTTGATTGCCAAGCAGGGTTTGCGGGCGCATGTTGCTAGTGCAGCGCGTGGAACCCGCGGTGACATTGATGCAGTGCTTAAAAGCGGTGCATCGACCGTGTGTATGATTGTGCCTACTTCGGACTTGCATATTGAGGCTAAACTCCGCAAGACGCGCGAGCAAGTGTTGGCTGCAACGCAGGATTGTGTACAGTACGCTAAAGATCATGGTTTGATAGTTGAGCTTTTAGCGGAGGATGCAACACGCACTGACCTTGACTATTTAATCAGGGTTTTTCAAACTGCGGTTGAGGCTGGAGCTGATCGGGTGGTTCCATGTGACACTGTAGGAATCTTAACGCCAGAACGTACTGTCGAGTTTTACACTAAACTCAAGGATGCCGTAAAGGTTCCTGTGGGCGTGCATTGCCACAACGATTTTGGCATGGCGGTTGCTAATTCGGTAGCCGCTTTGGGTGCAGGCGCGGAGGAGGTTCACGCTACCATTAACGGTTTGGGTGAACGTGCAGGTAACGCTGCTTTAGAGGAAATTGTGATTGCGCTGCGTTCGCTCTATAAACTTGACTTGAATATTAAAACTGAATTGCTCTACAGCACTTCACAGTTGGTGTCTAGGCTCACTGGCGTTCACGTGCAACCTAACAAGGCAGTTGTTGGAGAAAACGCTTTCAAACACGAGTCAGGCATACACACACAGGGCATGCTGGCTAACCCGTTGACTTATGAGCCAATTTCTCCTGAATTGGTTGGTTGCACACGCAGGCTTTCGCCCGGTAAACATTCAGGCAGCCACGCGATACATGCTGACCTTGAAGGCATGGGTTTGAAACCTACAGAGGAGCAGTTTAAAGAGATTTTTCAGCGCATAAAAGAGCTTGGCGATAAAGGCAAAACCGTCATGGACGCGGACGTGCTGGCGATTGCTGAGAACGTTATGGGTTTGAAAGGCGAAAAACCGATTCAGTTGATGGAGATGACGTATGTCGGCGGCGACAAAGCCACTTCAACCGCTTCAGTTCGACTTAAACTGGGCGGCAAAGACGTTTGGGGCACAGCGGTCGGGGTTGGACCAGTCGATGCAACTATAAATGCAGTGAAAGATGCGATTGCAGTGACCGAGCCTATCACGCTTGAGCAGTACAATGTTAAGGCGATTACTGGCGGAACAGACGCCATGGTTGAAGTGGTTGTGCACATGCGCAAAGGCAACCGCACGGTCACAGCCATGGGCGTTCGGGAAGACATTGTGAAAGCCAGTATGGAAGCTGTTTTGAGCGGCATGAACGTGCTTTCAACTGACTACCGCAATGGCAATGGAAACGGCAACGGAAAACACTAAATCCCCTGCCTTTTTGGCAGCAACTTTTTTGGAGTTTACGGGTTTTTGCTGGACTGCTTAACTTTTCCAACCCAAATAAGTGCACAAGCAACAACAATTAGGCTTAAGGCAACCGCTATCATGACTGCTTGCATAATCCAGTCGGAGGATTCTGGTGCACCTTGAATGGTCGCTGACTCGGTTATTGTCACATGGTGCATGCTGTGGTTGTAAGTGAAGGTGACTATCCATGAGTTTTCGTTTGATGCTGAGTCGTAGCTGATTTGGTTTTCGTCAAGGTAAACGTTGATGTTGGAGGTGGGCATGAAGCTTTTAGCTATTGTTATGTTGATGTAACCTGTTGTACCGCTTTCTCCGTTGACTGTGAAGTGTATCTCACGAAGCGTGCTGTCAAATGAAAAAGCTGAAACTGAGCTGTTGGATTCAATACGGAAATCGTCTAAGTTAATGGTGTGGGAAGGGGTTGCTGTTGGTTCAAGACTTTCTGTTGGAGTGGGTGTGGGTGGTATAATATCAGGGTGTGTGGGCGTTTTAGGGTCAGGTTCTTGAAGTATAGGCAAGTAATTGATTGGGGCAGGGCATGTTATGTCGGTGTTACTGTCATGAATCATTGATTTGATGAGGTCTAAATCGGTTGTTCCCCAGTAGTTATATCTTGCATCCATCCCTGAAGTAGGAAGACCACCTCCAAGGGAAAGAACTCTCCCCTCCATGTTGATGAATGAGTTGTACTGCACAAAAAGCCTGTCTTGGCCGCTGTCATAATTTTGAATCAAATAGTGAAGGCCGCTCATTTTACCGTTGAACAGGTTGTGTCTAATGTAAACGTTGGCGTCATTTCCAATAGCTATGCTGGTGTCTTCGAATGTGTTGTATTCGATGAAAATGTTTCTTGCGGGGAGGTAAATGTTTAGTATGGAATTTTCTATGCCTTGGATTTTTGAATTTGTTAAGTTAAAGTGTCCGTAACCCGAAGCTGATTTACCTCTTGAATCCCAAATGTGGGTTGCACCTTTGATTATGCAGTGGTCTAAACTGGTGAAGGCGTCAGCGGTCGACATGCCTGCCGATATTAAGCCTGAGCCTTTAGCATCAAAAGTAATCGTGCTGTTGGATTTCCCATTTGCAAAGATTTTGCCGTTCAGCAGGAATAGGTATTCATTTGAAGGGTTCATGGAGGTTGTAACTGTTACGCCTGCCTCAATAGTTAATGTAACGTTTGATGGAACTTGAACAGTGCCTGTTATGACATAGGGGCTGTTTGCCGCTGTCCATGTAGTGTTTTCCCATAGTATTCCGCCAACTTGAGTTACAACCTGTGCCTTGCAAAACATTGATGAACTACTCAGGAATCCATTGCTAAAAAGAAGAATAAGCAGTATGGAAGTTGAAGTCAAGCGGTTGTAGTATTGCTTCAGGGGTAAACACCAATTGGGGATTAGCGCTGGTTGAGAATTAAGTTTTATTTAATGTGTAGTGAAAATTTGATTCAAAAAATAAAGAAAGGTTTTTGTTAAGAGCGGTTTTACGCGATGTGGCTATGCTTTTTTGCTTAGCGTTATCTCCATCGTTGAAACCATTCTGGACTTGTTCTCACCCTCACGAGGTGGCATCTCTGCCGTACCAATGGCAATCTTGCTCACTTTGAGGTCTTTAACAAAACGGTTCCTTGCAATTTCAGCTACGTCAACTGCTGTAGTAATTGCTTGGCCTCTTGCTTTCAAAGTGATTTCTTTCAGGTTGCCAGAGGAGAGACTGGTTATAATAGCCAGAACATAGCTCATTGGTGGCTTGTTTCCGACGAAGATTACGTCTGCGTTTTCAGTCATTTCATCTTACTCCTATTTGTTGTTGCTTTGTGTAACGTTGCTGTAAAGCGCTCTGATGCGCGTTAGAACGTCACCTTCCTATTAATCCGTTAACTTCCTTATAAGTTCACTGAAAAGCTATGCTGTTGGAAAGGAAATTATGTATAAAAAAATGCATCATAAGATAACAATAATTAATTGTGGAAAGGCTTTTCTACAGCTAACCCGTAGAATGAGCTAAACAGCCATCAAGATGAGAAGAACAGTACTTGCTCACCAAACTTAAAAAGCAAATCCAAGAAATGCTAACAAGCGAAGCTAAAATTGCCCATAAATTAGGCTTAACCCCCAACAGAATCAGCGTTTTAGGCTTTATTTTGGCTTTAGCGTCAGCCGTGACCTTTGCCGTCTCACCAGACCCCTCTGCATGGCATCTGCTGTTGGCAGTTTTTTTCCTTTTAGCTTCAGGATTCAGTGACACCATGGATGGCATTGTTGCACGAAAATTCAATCAGGCATCAGCTTTTGGCGCTTTTTTTGATTCAGTTCTTGACAGGTATGCGGATGCAGCAGTTTATTCGGGCATAATAATCAGCGGTTTATGTCACCCAGCATGGGGGTTAGCTGCAATAGCAGGCTCTGTGCTTGTAAGTTATACTCGCGCCAGAGCAGAGGGTATAGGCATAAAAATGGAGTCAGTGGGTTTAGCTGAACGCGCAGAGAGAATGCTTATTTTGGCTGCTTCAGCGCTTGTAGCGATACTCTATTTGCCAGCCTTAAATTACGGAGTGATATTGCTGGCTATACTGTCAAACCTCACGGTTATCCAAAGAGGATATCACGTGTATAAGGCGTTAAAAGAAGTAAAGGTTGATGCAAAAGAAAAAACGGTATAGAAGCTTAGTATCTTCTTCTATAACCTTTTGAATGGCGCTCGTTTTCAGCTCGCACCTTAACGATGCCACGGTGCACTGCACATGATATACAGTAATATTTAGTGTCAACCCAAGAGGCTAAGAAGGTACCTT
The DNA here is from genome assembly GCA_964391275.1 of uncultured Candidatus Bathyarchaeia archaeon. Classification (GTDB taxonomy): domain Archaea; phylum Thermoproteota; class Bathyarchaeia; order Bathyarchaeales; family Bathycorpusculaceae; genus Bathycorpusculum. The sequence goes on along the minus strand of CAYMLF010000018.1, from coordinate 3,908 downwards.
TTTGCCTTAACTCTTTGGCTAGTTGTGGCTCAACAAAAGACACCCTACGTGTAGACCGCTTCGCTTTGTCACGCGGCACCATTGCCCCACAGTTTACGCATTGAACAAGTGTACTACTTCCTTTGCTTCCTTTCGCTCTTCCTCGGCTTTTTCGCTTAAATGGCAATTATTTTGACCTCTTTATTCCTTATTCTTTCAAATATTGAATTAACTATCTTATATATCTGCCCGTAAATTTAAGATGGAAGCCACGTTTGCTCTCGGAGTAATTTGTGGAATTATTTTACCGTTTGAGCAAGTCATTAAAGTGGTTACTCCTGGTCCATGCCCTGCTGTGACGCAATTGGTGTGGACAACGATGCCGATGGTGATGGCGCCTTGACGGTAAATTCTGCCAAACGAATGGTCAGCATCAATGATTGCAACAAAGTCGCCTAACCGTAAATTTTCAAGTCCATACTGTTTAACAATGTTTTCGTCAAACATTTGAATATCGTAGTCGCCGCTGTTGACTTGGTTTGCTCCCAGTCCTGAACCCATAATTGCTGCTGGGATGGTGTGGGTGACTGGGATTTCCAGTTTGTCACTGTTGGGTTTAGGGTTTAATGCTTCAAGAAGTCTTGGGTCCATGTTGGTTAATTTTATTTCTGGGTAATCAAGCAGTTTTAAGCCTACACCGTAAGCTTTAATGAGGATTCTATCGCCGATTTGGAGCTTTTCAAGGGTTTCAGGTTTAAAATCGATTATCACATGCTCTATTCCGCCGTGTTTACCTGTAACTACGCCTTTGTCGCCTTTGCCGTCGCCGCTTGCAACAATTGCCTCGTTACCGATGCAGGAGAGAACATTAAATGCTGTATTTGCTGCCACGCCCATACGGGCATCAGCTTCTTTGTTGTCGGTGCTGACGCCAGGTTCCACATGGTCTGCTTGCCAACCACATGCAAGGTCGCCAACTCGCAGATTGTAAGTGATTCCGCCTACACCAGGGAGAACGAGCGGTGTTCCTGTGGCTGAAACGTTGTATACGTTGCGGAGGGTTGGGCTTGCTATTTCACCCATAACTGACATTTTGATGAGTTTCTCAACATTTGTCTTTAGCATAGTGGTTCAACTTTAGCCATTTGGTTTAATTTACTGGAATATTTAAATGAGCTTCTGAAGCTGGAATTTATACATTTAATACTGCTTAGGTAACTCTTAAATTGCGCTTTCTTATTTTGAAGTTGTAAAGGCACAGTTACCGAGTTATAGAGTGGATATGCAATGTCAGAAATTGGATTAAGAACGAGAATGCTGGTCAAAGACGTAATGAGCAGCCCAGTTGTTACCGCGGACGAAGAGGAAACCACAGATAAAATCGCGGTTGCCATGGACAAAGACGGTTTAGGAGCTGTTATCGTCACTAATAAAGCTAAAAAATCAATTGGTATAATCACTGAACGTGACCTAGTGATTCGAGTACTAGCTAAAAACGCTAAACCCGACACAGTCAAAGCTAAAGACATCATGACAACGCCGCTTGTCACTATCGAACCAGACGCCACAGTAAGTGGTGCAGCAAGAAGAATGACACGCCTAGACATCAGACGCCTCGGCGTACTCTACAAAGGCAATTTGGTTGGCATAGTCTCTAGCAAAGACCTCTTAGGCGTCATGCCCGAGCTAATTGAAATTATGCAGGAACGAACGCGCATCGAAGGTTCAGTTTCGCATGAGGAACTTGAAGAGGTTCCGCAATCAGGATACTGTGACCGCTGTAACATGTATTCAGAGCATCTTAAGGACAGCAACGGACAAAACATCTGTGACGAATGCCGCATAGAGCTTGAACAAGAAAAATAGTTTTTTCTTCCTTACCTACTTTAAGCGAAAAAACTTTATTTAATTATCCACTCGCATACATAATCCCTGTAGTGGAACCCTTTGATTGTTGATACAGTACTAAACAACGCAAAAGCCCATCTTAAAGGAGAAATCGTTGACTGCAGCATAGCCATTGAAGAAGGCAAAATCCATAAAATCGGCAAAGAAACCCAAATGCCCAAATCAGACCTAAAAGTTAACCTTCACAACCTGCTGGTTTTGCCTGGCTTAATTGACTCTCACGTGCACTTGAGGGATGAGGGCAGGGCGTTCAAGGAAGACTTCATTTCAGGCACGTCAGCAGCTGCCGCTGGGGGCTTTGCAACGGTTTTGGATATGCCAAATAATGAGCCAGTTACAATGAGTGTTGAAGCCTTAAAGAACCGCATGAACCTTGCTGAGAAAAGAACACTGGTTAATGTTGGCTTGTACTCAGAATTCCCCACAAATTTAGGGCAGGTTTCAGCTCTCGTAGCCCAAGGCGCGGTTGGCTTTAAGCTGTTTATGGGTGCTCAAATCGGCGGCTTAAACCACGACGATGACCAATCCCTGCATGAGGGGCTTAAATCTGCTGGTGAATCTGGCGCGGTTGTTGCAGTGCATGCGGAAGACAAAGCTTTGCTTATGGCTAATGAGCAGAAACTTAAACAGGCAAAACATAATGGACCAGCGGATTTCTTGTTTGCGCATTCAGAGGAAGTCGAGAAAAAAGCAATTCAACGGCTTCTAAAAGCAAGCGACAAAACAAAGACACATATTCATTTCTGCCATGTAACCAGCAAGCAGGGACTAGAAGTTATTGGGGAGGCTAAAAAGGCTGAAAAAACAGTAACCTGCGAAGTGACCCCCAACCATCTTATGCTATCGTCTGCAGAGGTAAGGCACTACGGGATGATGGCGATAATTGCGCCTCCACTTAGAGACAGAAACCACCAAGAAGCCCTTTGGAGCGGTCTATCCTCAAAAGTTGTTGACTCACTGGGTTCCGACCATGCACCACACACGCCAGAAGAAAAATCAGCCAGCAACGTCTGGGGAGTCAAAGTCGGCGTGCCCGGACTTGAAACAACGTTGCCGCTGATGTTAACGATGGTTAAAAAAAACAGGTTAACTCTTCCACGAATGGTTGAGTTGCTCGCGGAGAAGCCAGCCCAGATTTTTGGATTAAAAGGCAAGGGCAAGCTTGAGGGAGGCAAAGACGCTGACTTGACAATCATAGACTACAAACGCAACTGGACAATTGACGCCTTAAAATTCAAATCCAAAGCAAAGTTTTCGCCCTACAACGGTTGGGAAGTCACTGGCAAACCAGTAAAAACCTTCGTGAACGGCGGGCTGGTTATGGATGAGGGAGAAATCGTTGCCAAACCCGGATGCGGAAGAGTTCTCCGAGGCGGGCAAACGTGAAGTTCCTAGCTGATGCTATGCTGGGGAAACTGACTCGTTGGCTAAGAATGCTTGGGCAAGACGTTGAATACTCCACAAGGCTCAGTGATGATGAGTTGTTGGCGTCTGCTAAGGCGGAGGGCAGGATTTTGTTGACGAGAGATTTTGAGTTGTATCAGCGCGCGATTGGACGGGGGATTGAGGCTTTTTATGTACAGGGCACGACGGAAGCGGAGCGGCTGGCTGAGCTTGCTAAACGGTTTGACGTGCCGCTTGAGATTGACATGGACAAGTCGCATTGCCCAAGATGTAACGCTAAACTTGGCGCTGCCCGGAAAGAGCAAGTTAAAGATGATGTGGAGAGAAACACTTTTTTGCATTATGAGGTTTTCTGGAAATGTCCAAACTGCAGTCACGTTTACTGGCAAGGAGCCCACTGGAAACAAATCACGAAAACGCTAATTCAAGCACAACAAAAAACCCCTTCTTTCAATTCATAGTTTCCCACGATTTGGCTGCTTTTTATAGGGGATAGGTCTACCGAGGGAGCAACAGTAGCCAGTTCAACATGGCTTTATATAAGGGAGGGGAGGTCAGCGTAGAGAGGCCTCGCTTTTAGCTGGCAGGTTAACATGAGATTCTTTGGCGGCAACTGC
>CAYMLF010000017.1:0-20222 GCA_964391275.1 uncultured Candidatus Bathyarchaeia archaeon | reverse complement strand
CAACAGTTTGTAGCTGTAATTGGCAAGGAAGAGCAAAAGTTGACGACGTTGCCTACAGTTAGGGTTGAATGTCCAAGATGCGGAAACAATACCGCTTATGTGTGGCAGGTGCAAACGCGGGGTGCTGATGAGTCTTCAACCCAGTTTCTGCGCTGTACAAAATGCAATTACACATACAGAGAATACAGTTAAGCAGTTTTTTGCTTCTTACTTTCTATTGTTGCCGGCGGTAATTTTTTTGTTGGCACTTTGGCTTTTTTGGTTTAGCTCGTAATGTTAGGGCATGTTTATTTATTTCTTCTACGTTAAGCGTAAATCTAATTAACCTAACAGTATATGCATTAAGCGAGGAAGAGGAACCGTGTTTAAGCTCAAAGTATCTGACGCTAAACTCCTAAGAGATATGGCTACTGCAATCTCAATTCTTGTTGATGAAGCAACATTCAAAATAGACACTGAAGGATTAAAGCTACGTGCAATGGATCCTTCACGTGTTGCCATGATTGATTTTGAATGGCCTAAAACGATTTTTGAAGAGTATGTTTGCACTGAACCAACGAAAATGTGCATTAACATAAGTGAATTGTTAAAGCTTTTGAAGCGTGCGGGACGCGACGAATCTGTTGAGTTGTCTTTGGATGAAAAGACTGGCAGGTTAGAGATTAAAATCATGGGCAAGTATGCTCGTAACTTTACGATGCCGACGCTTGAAGCTTCTGAAGAAGAGGTTCCTACTCCAAAAATCACTTTCAACGTTAAAGCTAAAAGCACAACTTCTGGCTTGAGCCAAGCTATTGAGGATGCCCAGCTGGTTAGTGACCACGTGCGGTTTGAGGCTGACCCTGAGAAGCTTGTTTTGAGTGCTTCAGGCGACTTGATGGGTGCCACGATTACCTTGCAGAAAGGCAGTGATGCCCTCTTAGACCTTGAAGTTAAAGAGGCTTCGAAAGCAACCTTTAGCTTAAGCTACCTTTCCGAAATCATTAAGGCAGCATCCGCAACGTCTGATATTGCTACTCTAGAGTTTTCAAGTGATATGCCGATTCGCATTGATTTCCAGCAGACTAAAGAGGGCAAGCTAATGTTCTTCTTGGCTCCGAGAATCGAAACGGACTAGTTGGACTTTAAAGTTGCAGATGGAACCAGCGGGATTCACAAAAAACGATCTTGCGAAATATCCGTTTTTGAAGGAAACCGCTAGGTATATTTCTCCTTTAGATTTACAGATTGAGGATTTAACCAGCTCTGGCATGAGCATTGTTTTGCAGCGTGCTGAGGAACGGGTAACCTTGGCAATTACTGACCTAATGGTTAGACCCCTGACTGATGAGGCTGGAAATAAATATGTAATTAAAGATTTGGAGAAAGAGCTTGTTTCTTTTCCCGTTGCACTTTTGCTTGTTTCCGCAACCGACAATTCCCTTATCAAAAAGCGTTATGCCTTAGCTGAGGCAAAGCAGGCAACAAGCGAATTTAATATGGAATCCAAAGAAAAACTTCTAAAAATTGCCTTTGACTTTAACTGGAAAATAGCGTTAACCGTTGATGATACTTTTGATTTTGTTTTGCACTTTCCTGATTTTTTACGGAATGCCAGCCACATGCACAATGCGAAATGGAAATTGATAAACAGTATTCTCTTTAAAGGCAACGTTTACTTAAAAACGCCAGATGTTGTCCGCTTGCTTCAAGAGGAAATTCGACGCCGTATTGAAAAACGCTTGGACTCTGCCCAGTTGGATAGGTTTCCGCCACAAATAGACGCGATAGCTGACAAGCTGAAAACGCTTGCTTCTGAGCATCTTGCTCAGTCTGAAGCGGATTTTCCAAAGGTTGTAGTTCAGGAAGCTTTTCCACCGTGCATAAATGCGTTGTATGAGGCGGCATCGAAAAACCATCACCTCTCCCATATGGGGCGTTTCTCGTTAACGTCTTTTCTAGTTAATATTGGCATGAGCTCGGAAGCCGTTGCGGAGCTGTTTAGGACATTTTCTGATTTTAATGAGCGGTTGACGCGTTATCAGGTTGAGCACATTGCGGGCGAGCGTGGTTCAGGCACCAAATACACTTGTCCTCAATGCTCGATTCTGCAGACTCATAATCTGTGCAAGAACCGTGATGATTTGTGCCGCAGAATTTATCATCCGCTGAAATACTACCAGATTAAAGTGTCAACAGTTCCCTCGAAAGAAGCTAAACCACAAAAGTAGCCTTCGATAGTTCGTTTGTGTTAAAGTTTATTAGTGTTTTCGACTAGTTTTAATATGACTTTTAATGAATTATCAGTTGACGGGGAATTTTAGGATTAATTCAAAAGTAGGTGTGATTCTGCCAACCTATGGTGAGGCAGAAAACATTGCAAACCTCATCAACGACATTGAAAACCTAAGGCTCAGCACTTCGATTCTGGTTATTGACGATTTAAGCCCTGACGGAACCGCTGAAATCGTGCGGGAAATGCAGCAGAAATACCCTAACGTTTTGCTTTGTGTTAGACCTAAAAAGTCTGGTTTAGGCACGGCAATAACCGATGGGTTCAAGATTTTTCTTTCCCTGCATAGGAAACCAAAGTATATTGTTACCATGGACGCGGATTACTCGCATAACCCTAAAGCCATTCCTCAACTACTTTCCAGCATGGAGCGGGATTGCGGCGTTGTAATCGGCAGTCGTTACTGTAAAGGCGGCAAAACCGCAGGCTGGCCTTTCACCCGCAAAGTTGTGAGTCGCGTCGCCAACTTGATTGCTAAATCTTCGCTTGGGCTAAAACTGCATGATTGCACTAGCGGTTTCCGCTGTTACTCAACAGATTTTCTGAACGTGGCAATCGGCAATTTGCATAGCCAAACCTATGAGATTCAGATTGAAACGATTCGTCAGGCGGCACTGAAGAATTTTAAGGTGAAAGAGACGCCTATTTTGTTTGTTAACCGTAAACGTGGAAAATCAAAGCTTACGTTGACAGAGATTAAAAGTTACCTTACCTACACGTTTAAGGCGTCGGTGCCTAAACGGGTCTAAGCTCGGGCAATGCTTATTTGTTTTAAGATGGATGTAGAGTGTTTAGCGTAGCTTGGATATGCATCTTGGAAGGTTGAGGGCAAGCTGTTTAAGCGTGCAGAATTACCTAAAGCGATTTTGTTAGTTGCAGTTGCGCTACTGGTTTTAAGCGTCTGCTTGGCAGTTTTAAGCTTTTATCCCGTTGAGAACGGAGAAACCGCGAGTTCTGTTTTGCTGGATGAGAGTTTTCACTTATCTCCTTTAGAGGTTCGAAGGCAGGGTTTGGGGTCTTTCCAAGGCGGAGAGAACTTGACTGTTCAAATCGGAGGCGACTCTGGTTGCCCTAAAAACTTTTCAATCATAACTTACAGTCGAACCAACTTTTCCACGGTTTTCGACAGTAACGTCTCCTACTCTTTTACTGCAGGCGCAGATTACTATGAAGCCGTCTTTTATGCGTATCCCAACTCTTCAAGCAGCATACACTTGAATGTGTCTATGGAGAAAGCTGCTGTTGATTATCCCTTCAGTTGGCTTGCGGGTTCTGCAAAGATTTTGTTTGGCGCCAGCTTAGCCTCTTTAATGCTGCTTTTGCTAAGGGTTGCGGTGCAGCAGAACAAAGTTGCGAACCCTAATCTATCTTCGCTTTTGGGCAGGGTTGGTCGTAAGCGGCTTTTGGCCTTGCTTACTCTTTCGCTGATTGTTTGGCTTTCACTATTAGCTGTCAACACAAACTCTTTGTCTTCATTTGAAGATTGGTACACAGACCACGCGAGGCATCCCTATTCAGCCACGTTATTTCTGGGCAGTGGCTTTTCAGTTTTCGATAAACCACTTGGCGAATTATCCAGCTTGGACAGTTCCTACTACAAGTTTGTTACTTGGCCAGAAATGCCCCATTTGTACCCGTTAGGCAGCATTTTCTTGTTTTTGCCCTTTGGCGTTCTTCTTCAAAGTGGCGTTGATGCTGTGCTTGTTTACAAGTTGGAAATTGCCTTGTTTTTGGTGATTGCTCATGTTTGCCTCTACTTTTTCTTGAAGCATTTTTGGAGCAAAGAAATGGAGTTACCCTTCAAGTTAATTGGTGTTTACATTATCTATGTTTTATTGGTTATTTATGCGGCTAACGGCATGTTTGATGTAGTGCCTTTTCTGTTTTCCCTGTTGGGCTTAACCTTGTTTTTAACAAAACGCTATGACTACTTTGTTTTGTTTACTGGCGTTTCCATCATATTCAAGTATCAAACAGGCATTTTCCTTCTGCCCCTCATAATCTACAGTTTAGTAGCGCTTTACCGCGCAAACCGTTTAACTGGTTTATTGCGGAGTAAACCTGTGCTTGCTGGTGCTGCTCTTGCTTTGGTGAGCTTGTCTACGGCGCTTTTAAGTTTACCATATTTGATGCAGACAAGGCCCCAGTTGATTATGAATGGAATAAACGCTTTTAATTCGCACTCGCAGATTCCATGGTGGCTTCAAGCTACGGCAGTAATGTTGACGCTTGTAGCTACGTTGATTTATGCCGTTTACATGTATCGTAAAAACAGTTTAATGTCAATGTCAGCGGTTTTTCTGCTGTTGCCCAGTTACATGATGCCCTATATTCAGAATTGGTATTTGCCTTTCCTGTTTAGTTACATTTTGATTCCACAGGGAAAAAAGGAACTAGCGGCAACTATGGTTTGGCTGGTGTTCATGGTTGGGATGCTTTCGTTTGGCGGTGCCTCATTTAATCCGTTGCTGATTTATGAAAACTTTAGAACCATGCTTAAACTGTAGCTTGAAGCTTAAGGGGATTTTAGATTGTTGTGGGTTATAGTTAAATTCAGGAATTCAACCAATTAGTACTCGTATTAACCGTGGTGAGGGGCTAAAAGGGAATGTCTTCGAAGGATTTTGTCTACGCAAAGTTTAGCGAGTACTACAACGACCCTTCACTTGTGCTTCCAGCGCCCCTGCATTTGGAGCAACGCGAGTTTGCCTATCTTCAATTTAGGGAGCGCTTCATGGTTAGGCACAGACGGTTTGAAACCATCGAAGGCTTCCAGTCGCTTCTAAAGAGAAACGTGCCCTCAGACGTTTACCACTCCTGCGCATACTATGAAAACCCAGATTTTGACATGGAAAAGAAAGGCTGGAGCGGCGCAGACGTGGTTTTCGACATAGACGCAGACCACATTCCTACTTCATGCGGAAAAATCCATGACGAGTGGACTTGCCAGAAATGCCAGTTTAGCGGCAAAGGAATAACGCCTGAGGAATGCCCAATCTGCGAGGGTGACAAATTCTCAACTAAAATCTGGGCTTGCGACCAATGCCTTGAATCAACACGCGTAGAAACTGCCAAACTAATTGACATGCTGGAAAAGGATTTCGGGTTTTCTGCCAGCGAGTTGCACGTGTTTTTTTCTGGTCACCGTGGTTACCATGTGCATGTTGAGGATGAAGCGGTGCGTTCGCTTGATGCCTTGGCGAGGAAAGAGATTGTGGATTACGTTACAGGGTTGGGTTTAAACCTCCTTGATAAGGAAGGAAAAGAGAAACGGGGAAAGCGGAAAGCTTCAGATAAAAAGTTTAATCTTCATGATTACGGTTGGAACAGACGCTTAAAGATTGGCATGCAAAAGTTTCTTTCAAAAGCTTCCGCAGAAGACCTGAAAAGCATCGGGTTACGCAACAATGCCGTCTTGAAAAGTAAGGATGCAATTCTTAAACGATGCATAGAGGATGGACGCTGGGACAGTATTCCAGGCGTCAGCGTTCAAACCTGGCGTAAACTGGCTGAGCACGTAAAAAATTTGGAATCAGCAAACATTGACACTGTCGTGACCACGGATATTCACCGTTTAATCAGGATGAACGGCACCTTGCACGGCAAAACAGGCTTGCTGAAAAAGGAGTTTCCAGCCAGCAAACTGGAAGATTTCGACCCGTTCACGGAAGCCGTAGCTTTTAAAAAGGGCACAGCTAGAGTGTTTGTCTCAGACGCGCCCGAGTTCAGGTTAGGTGGACAAACATTGGGTCCATACAAAAATGTAACAAAGGAGTTGCCGATTGCTGCGGCGATAATGCTTATTCAAAAAGGTAGAGCTGAGGTGGCAAACTAGTGTACGATGAACTGTATGAAGCTTGGCAGAAAGAAGTAACAGAGGATTCTCTTTGTGCTTTGCCCTCTGACTTTTACTCGCGGATAGCTAGTTACCTGCGTAAGATAAAAGAAGAAAACCGAATGCTAGACAAGAAAACCCTCAAAGCCGCCTTGCTTGAGCATGAAGCATTGCATGTTAAGAGGATGCTGCAGGAACTGGTTTGGGTAAGATACAAGAAACTGGTAAAACTAACTACTCAAACTCAAAAGTTGCCTACTGAACTATTAGCGTTTGAAGAAACCCAAATTTTCGAGGCTTTCGTGCCCTTCACGGATGCTTACCAACAGTTCGCAAAGAACCTGCTTCATGGGCAATCCACTGTTAATGGGCAAGAAACGCATAAGCGGTACACCCTGCGTTTTTCCAGAACTATTCCGCAAATCATGGGTGTAGACATGAAGCCTTATGGACCGTTCAACGCGGAAGACGTGGCTTCTTTGCCTATAGAGAACGCTAAGATTTTTGTTAAACAAGGCTTCGCCATCATCATCGACGTTTCTTAAGCAACTTCTATTTTATTGGCAAGTTAGGGTTAGCATCTGTTTTGATGGAGTTAGGCGGTTTGCGGTTTCTGAATCGGTGCCACATGCTTTGAATGGCAAAGATAAGTAGCGGGTAAGCGATAATCCACGTTATTGAATAGAGTGGTCCATAGTAGAAGTGGAAATCCTGCACTTCAATGGATGTCTGCCCATACTGCATGCCAATCATAAAGATGGTGACTATACGCAGTACATTGATAAAGTATGTCACGACGGCGCCAACGGCGAAATACCCAATTTTAGCTTTCCACGAAATCGGCATCCGCTTCAAAAACAGCAAAATCACCACCGTAAAAATAAGCAAGCTCTCAATGCCTGCACATGGCCACGCAATGGCGAATTTAGTATATCCCGCTGGGCCATCCACGGCTAAGGTTGGCATGGTTCCGAAGGTTAAGTCTTGCTCGTTGCCTAAAACCGTGGTGTAACCCATTAGATTGAAGATTTGCGCTGCGAGAAATGCTGTTGTGGGTACAAGCAGTTGGAAGGGGGTGAATTGCCCGTAAGGGTAAACATTGTCGATAGCGTATAATGCGCCGACTAGTACCATGAAGACTGCTGGAATCGAAAACGCAAACAATCCTTTTTTTCCAAACAACAAAAACGCTAAGGCGCAGAATAACGCGGCAAACACAAGGTACTCGATAGACAACGGCATTGACGATGCCCACTTAATGCTTTGGCTAGCGGACAAGTTTATAATGGCATCGTTTAACCCGAAATAGTATGACGCTAAAACGTACAGCGTTGGCAAAACCATCATGATGGCAACCAAAACAGTTCGAGCAGAGAAGGGTTTGGAGAGCTTTTTTTCTTTAAAGCTTTCCCAGCCTAAAATCAGCTCTAAAGAAATCAGCCAAACAAAAAACAGCTGGAACGTTCTGCCTTTCCACATGGACTCGAAAGAGTCTCTTGCATCAAAAACGGATGGGGCTATTCCAGACGGCGGCTCCATAGGATTAAGCACATACAATAAGACCATTGGAACGATGAATGCTACCAGCGGCATTAGCGGCATAAGCTTGTGGGGCTCTTGTTTTAAGCTTCGGAAAACGTTTTGCATATGCACCAATCCGCCTTAGTGAACAGTATAGGGTAAATATCGGTTTTAAAAAGAGTTTCCCAAAACGCAAAATGCATGACAGAAAAGCCCGCTTAGCTATGCTGATGAACCTCTACTAAGTGCTTTTTATAGGGGATTAGGTCTATCGCGAGAGCAAGAGCAATGCGTTCAACATGGCTTTATATAAGGGAGGGGGGGTCTGCTCAGAGAGACCTCGCCGTCTTCAACATAGCCCAGAAACCGCCTATATATAAGGGGGGTATAGTTTTTTTTGAGCGCTAGATTTGGCTATCTTTTATGACGGGTTTTTGCAAACGGTTTAAGTAGCTAAAAAGCACTCGTAATAGTTGCAAAGGGCTGTTAGCGACAAAATAGTTTACTAGTCAGATTTGCTACGTTCCTGTTTTTAGACGGTAACGTTTATAACTTTAATTTATTATTGCTAAAGGCGCGAAGCGGAAGTACAATGGGACATCGTAAACATCATGCTCCAAGACATGGTTCATTAGCTTATTTACCTAGGAAACGCTCTAAAAGCCCAATAGCCAGAATACGTTATTGGCCACAAATCAAATCTGATTCTCCTAGGCTTTTAGGTTTCTCAGCTTACAAAGCTGGTATGACTTACATTTTCACAATTGAGGACAGAAGACGTTCCCCACATTTTGGAAAAGAAGTTATGAAAGCAGCAACCATACTAGAAACGCCACCAATCCTAATCTGTGGCTTTAGAACTTACACTAAAACACCATACGGAATGCAGAACATAAGTGAAGTCTGGATGAAAGACCCGCCAGCACTTCTAAATCGAGCACTGGTTTTACCAGAAAACTTTGACACAGATGCAATGCTCGAAAAAATCCAGAAAAATGTAGACCAAACAGTTGCAATCCGTGTTATAATAGCAGCTCAACCTTCACAAACAAGTTTACCCAAAAAGAAGCCTGACATCTCCGAAATCCAAATCGGCGGAGGAAACATCCAGCAGCAACTTGATTACGCAAAACAGCTTTTAGGAAAAACAGTAACGCCTGAAGAAGTATTCAAAGATGGACAATACATCGACATAGCTGGAGTAACAGTAGGCAAAGGCACACAAGGACCAGTTAAACGTTGGGGAGTAACCATTCTTCAACACAAAGGCCGAAAAACAAAACGTGGAATCGCAACCTTAGGTCCATGGAACCCACATCACCTCATGTACTCAGTTGCAAGAGCAGGCCAAATGGGTTACCATCAAAGATTGGAATTTAACAAACGCATCCTAAAAATCGGCAAAGACGGAAAAGAAGTCACCGTTAAAGGCGGATTCATCCGTTACGGCGAAGTAAAAGGTCCATACATGCTAATTGAAGGAAGCGTTCCAGGAACAGAAAAACGGCAATTACGCTTACGCGTTCCTGCACGTCCACCCACTGAAATTCCAGAAGCTCCACCACAAGTAACATATATCTCACTGGAATCTCCACAAGGAAAATAGGTGAAAAATAACCATGCCAGAACAAAAAACCGCAGAAATCTTTGACCTACAAGGCAAAGCAACCGGAAAAATCACATTACCACCAGTCTTCCAAACACCAATCAGACCAGACGTGATAAAACGCGCTGTACTAGCCATCCAATCCAACCGTCTCCAGCCACAAGGCAGAGACCCAATGGCTGGAAAACGAACAACCGCAGAATCACGCGGAACTGGTATGGGCATTGCAAGAGTTCCACGCATCAAAGGAGGAGGTGGACGCGCAGCATTTGCACCCAGCACTGTTGGGGGAAGACAGCCACATCCGCCCAAAGCAGAAAAGATTATTGTTAAAAGCATTCCTAAGAAGGAAGCAAAACTTGCGTTGACTTCCGCTATCGCAGCAACTGCCCAGAAAGCTGTAGTTGAGAAGCGTGGTCACAAAGTGGAAGATATTGTTCAGATACCATTAATTGTTGATGACGCCATTGAAGGCTTAACTAAAGCTAAAGAAGTTGAAGAGGCATTTTCAAGCCTTGGACTCAACGCAGACCTCAACCGTGTAAAAAACAGCCGCAAAGTCCGTGCAGGAAAAGGCAAAAGCAGAGGTAGAAAAATGAAGCAGGCGGTTGGTCCACTCATCGTGGTTGTTGACGGCGAATCTTTAGCTTCAGCAGCAAGCAACCTTCCAGGTGTCCAAGTTACAACTATATCCAACTTGAACACTGAGATGTTGGCTCCTGGGACTCATCCGGGCAGATTAACGGTTTGGACTAACGGTGCTATTGAACAATTAAACACTCTTTATGGAGAAAACGCTTAATGGATAACACAGAAGTTATTTCTTATCCGCTAATGACTGAATCAGCCAGTTTAATGGTTGAGAAAGACAACAAGTTAATCTTTGTTGTTAACTTGAAAGCTGGAAAAGTCGACATTAAAAAGGCAGTGGAAGAGCTCTACGCAGTAAAAGTAAGCAAAGTAAACCTGCTTATAACTGCTCAAGGCATCAAAAAAGCTTACGTGAAGCTTGCTCCAGAATACAAGGCTTCAGACGTTGCAATCAAACTTGGAATCCTCTAAATTTAGAAGGCATGACATATGGGAAAAAGAATTCGTGTACAAAGACGTGGACGCGGTGGACAAAACTTCCGTGCTTCAACTCACAAACGTGTTGGAGCAGCAAAGTATCCGTTTGTTAAGTCACCAAAAGAAGTCTACGAAATGGCAGTTACTGGAACAATTAACGAGTTACTTCACGACCCAGGACGTGGTTCACCGCTGTCGCTTGTAAAATTTGAAAACGGCTTATCATGCTACAGCATTGTTCCTGAAGGTGTCTTTACTGGGCAACAAATCTGCCTCGGCGGAAAAGCCACAGTTGAAATCGGTAACATTATGCCTCTTGGAAAGATCACTGAAGGAACCTTTGTTTGTGACATTGAACTTCGTCCAGGCGACGGAGGAAAAATGGCGCGTTCATCAGGCGCATACGCTACAGTAGTTGGCCACACTCCACAAGGCACCATGATTCGCTTACCATCAGGCAGAACAAGATACATCAACGACTTATGCATGGCAACCATCGGTGTAGTTTCAGCCTCAGGAAGAATGGAAAAGCCCTTCCTTAAAGCAGGCGAAAAATTCCACCTGATGAAAGCTAAAGGTCACAAGTATCCACGCACTAGCGGTCGCAAAATGGTTCCAGCTGTTCACCCCTATGGTAGCAGCAAGAAGAGTGCACGTAGAACAACGACAACTTCGCACGGTGCACCTCCGGGACAGAAAGTTGGATTGATCGCAGCAAGAGGACCTGGACAGAAAAAGAAACGTGCAATAAGATAAATTAAAATTGAAGGTTAGATGAAAAATGCCAAAAGAATTTAGTTACCGTGGACACAGTCTTGAAAGCTTAGCAGCAATGTCTATGGATGAATTCATTAACTTGCTTCCGTCAAGACAGCGAAGAAGCTTGCAACGTGGATTGACGCCTGAGCAACGCATACTGCTAGAGAAACTTAGAGCCGCTAAAGAAGAGCAGAAGAAGGGCAAAGAAACAAACTTGAAAACCCATGTTCGCGACTTAATTATCCTGCCTGAAATGGTGGGTGCAAAAATCCAGGTGCATAACGGCAAAGAATTCGTCGCTATGGAAATCAGACCCGAAATGATTGGGCACTACCTTGGTGAATTCGCCATAACTAACAAGCCTGTTAGGCATGGAACTCCAGGTATTGGTGCATCACGGTCTTCAATGTATGTGCCGCTAAAATAAGCAGTTCCACATTTCTTCCATTTTCTTGTTTTTGAACTTTCAACACATTATGGGTAGAATTTTCCTGTTAACGCTTGGGCAATCGCTACTTAGAGATATGCCTCTGTTACGTATCTGCGCATCATACGGTGACTGTTAAAGTAATAAGCGACTTTACCAATCGTTTTCTTCATCATCCGTATCCAATCATCACGCCTGCCATAGTACTGAGGGACAATAACGTACTCCAACTTGTTGTAGAGGTCAGCGACTTCTTTTTGAAGACATTCCTGAGCATCTAAGCACTCATCAGGATGAGGTCCAATGCTCCAACCAGTAACATTTTCTATCCAGCCTTCAAGCCACCAGCCATCCAACACGCTAAAGTTTAGTACTCCATTGTGGGCTGCTTTCATGCCGCTGGTTCCAGAAGCCTCCAACGGCTTAAGCGGCGTGTTAAGCCAAACATCCACTCCGCCCACCAGTTTCTGAGCCATGTCAATGTCATAGTTGGCAAGATATGTCATCTTTATGTCTGGGTTAAGCTGGTTGGCATAACCGAAAAGCTGCTCGATTAACTTTTTACCCTGCAGGTCTTTGGGGTGAGCTTTTCCAGCGAAGATTAATTGAATTTTGCCTTTACGGCTGATTTTTCTTAGGCGTTCTAGGTCTGAAAATAGCAGGTATGCACGTTTATATTCAGTTGCACGCCTTGCAAACCCGATGGTAAACGCGTCGTGGGTCATGCCTATGTTTGTTGAAGCGTTAACGTAATCAATCAAAGTTTTCTTTTGTTCTTTATGTGATTGCCAAATTTCGTCGTTAGGAATTCCATCTGCTATTCTTGCAAGTAGTTCAGGTTCATTTGCCCAACCTGGAAGGTATTGGTCGTAGAGTTTTCTAAAGCTCTGTCCAGTCCAAGTGAAAGAGTGTATGCCGTTGGTTATGGCGTAAATTTCGTATCCGGCAAACATTTTTTTGGACACTCGCTGATGCTGTTTAGCTACACCGTTAACGTAGTTGCTCAGGTTCAGCGCCAGCAACGTCATATTCAAGTTTTCTTGTCCACCATAAGTTTTCAAGATGTTCATGTCAGTGGTGCCATCAAGAACTTCCTTAACAAGTTCATAGCAGAACTTGTCATGTCCTGCCTCGACAGGTGTATGAGTGGTAAAAACGCAGAGTTCACGCACCTTTTCAGGGTTCATCTGGTTTTCCTGAAGTAACTCCAAAGCCAAGAAGCTTGCGTGTCCTTCATTGATGTGGTATTTTCTTATTTTGAAGCCTAAAGCTTGAAGCATTCTGACGCCGCCGATACCCAAGACAATTTCTTGTTTCACGCGGTATCTTCTGTCGCCGTCATATAGGAAATACGTGATTTCTTTGTCTTCAGGAGTGTTTCCTTGGACGTCAGTGTCAAGAAAGAGTACTGGGACAACGCCGCCAGTTATGCTTTTAACTTGGTAAAGCCATGCCTGAATCTTGACTGTTCTGCCTTCAATCTGCACGGTGACTTCTTCAGGCAGCACTTTTAGGTGTTTTGAGGGATCCCAGTCTTGGCGGTGCTCAATTTGTCTTCCATCAGGAGTTAATTCTTGCCTGAAAAACCCTTTTTTGCTTAGTAAGGTTACGGCGACAAGAGGGATTCGCAGGTCAGCGCTTGACCGTATGGTATCGCCTGCAAGAATTCCTAGTCCGCCAGCATATGTTGGGATTTCACTTGTTAATCCGATTTCCATTGAGAAATAAGCGATTTTATGTCCCTTTAGCAATCCTTTTAGATCATCCAATTTTTACCAAGGCCTATCTGGAATCTTTTGTTGACTTACGCATGTTGTTGTGGTAACTTTAATCTATTTTGATTCTTTAATTGTAATTTTAAATTTACATATTTAGTTTGAGAATTGTTTTTTGAGGCGGGTGTTTACGTTTCTAAGGCAATTAAGGGTTGAAAGAAATGGCTTTTAAAATTGGGTAAACTTTGTTAAAATTAAAAAGGCTTATTAGCATTTTGTAGCTAGAATTTTAAGCTAACTGTTGGAGTTGAGAGCACGGACTCAAAAAGCGATAGCAGCCTTCTGCCCGTGGACTTAATTCGAACATTTGCTATAGTGTTAGTTATCCTGCTTCATGCCTCAATAGAACCAGTTCCCGCTATCGTCACGGGTTATGACTCGAACGTTGTTGTGCAATGGTGGTCAGTAAACATTTATGACTCGCTTGCTAGACCCTGCGTGCCCCTGTTTGTAATGCTAAGCGGCGCGTTGCTGCTACAGCCCTCAAAAGTTGATGAACCACTTAAAGTGTTCTTTAAAAAACGTGTCAGCCGTATTGTGCCGCCTTTAATATTCTGGATGGCTGCCTATTTTGTTTGGCGCGTCTTTGTTAACGGGGAAACATTGAGCCTTTATTCAATTGGCGAGGGCATTATTTGGGGGCCATACATACATTTCTGGTTCATCTACATGCTAATCGGCTTGTACTTGATTACGCCATTTCTTCGAGTGCTGGTTGCGCATGCCAGCAGACGCTTGATCAGGTATTTTCTGGTGTTATGGCTGGTTGGCACAGCTGTGGTGCCGCTGCTTGGCCTTTTTGTCGATTACAGTTTGAATAATAGCGTGTTTTTGCTAACAGGGTATGTCGGCTATTATGTGCTGGGTCTTTATCTTCTTCAAGTGCAGTTGAAAAAGACAGTCCTGCTTGCAGGTTATATTGCAGGTTTTGTTTGGACAGCTGTGGGCACGTACATAGTCACAGCCACAGTGGGTGGAAGCCAACAATTCTTTTTTTATGACAATCTAAACTTAAGCGTAATTCTGACATCAGCAACCTTGTTTTTACTTCTAAGCACTGTTCAAAGTGAAAAACTTAATCGCTTTCCACGGCTAAACCGACTGCTACACTTTATAAGCCAAAATTCGTTGGGCATCTACTTATTTCACTTCATGGTAATAGAAACCCTGCAAAATGGGTATTTGGGCTTGAGAATTAGTGTAACAACCCTAAATCCAATCTTGGGAATCCCGCTTTTAACAGGGATTACTCTTTTAATTTGCTTGCTTGTGATTTATCCCTTAAGGAAGATTCCCTTGATCAACAAAATCATTGGCTAATAGTTCATATGATTCGTTCAGGTGTTCCATGCATGTTTTCACGATGGCGGTTAAGAGCGTTTTTTGTCCTGAAGGTTTTTCCGCAAATTGTGCAAACAAGTTTTCCTGGTTCCAAACCACGTATTGGTTCCTCGGGAGGTGCAGGGATTTTAGGCAGATTCACTGACTTACCTCGTAACTGTTTTCCATACGGTGGTTTATGCTCGCTCATAATGTTTAGCCTTCAAGTTAATGCCTCTTTAGGATTTTCTTAAAGTTATGTTGTTGCTTTACTGAGACAACAAGCGCTTATGAAAACTAAAGATAAAAAGGGGTTTTTTGGTTTAGTCTCGCTTAGGTTTAGGTTAATTGTTTTCCGCAATTTTGGCAGAAGGTTGCGCCTGCAGATACTGGTGCCCCACAGTTGGGACAATATTGGGTGTTGCTAGCGGCTGGTTGTGCTGCGGTGGGTGGTGGAGGTGGCGTATAACCGTGTTGCGGTTGATTGTATGATTGTGACGGCACTTTCATCGAGAAGAACCCAATGAGAACGAATATCCAAGCAACGATTATCAATAAGAGACCTACAACAATGATGGATAATAGAGCGCCAATCCAAATTAGAGTCCCTGCGGTTTTGAATGCGGGCTCGCCTGTTTTATCTGCTAGTGTTGAGAAAGTTGCTCTAAGTTTTTTAGCGGCTAGCAGGAAGAATACGAATCCAACAATTAAACCGACTACTCCAATTATTAATCCAAGACCTATGCCAGCTAAGGATAGCGTTGCAAAACTAACGACTACGCCTGCTATGGCTATAACATAAACTATGATTGCAATGACATAAAAAATTAAACCCATTAAAGCGCTTTGGAATATAGTGCTATCTTGGTAGTGATTGGAGAATCCTTTGAGGGCTATTAATAGCAGAACCACGCCGATAATGCCTAAGACAGCCACGCCGTTGTATGGAATTGTGCCGAGTACCATCAGTATTGAGCCTATGATTGCTAAGGTTTTATTTGATTCTAAGCTACTACTCATACGCTTGTATCTCCTCAGTTGAAGGCTGTAGTGCTATTTTTAGGATAAAAAGGTTTGCAACCGTTTTAGCGATTGCTTAGAAGAAATCATGATAATCGTTTGTTTTTATGCCAATAGCGACATACCCCCGCGACGAGTTTCTAATAGGTGGCAAATAGGTTGGCGCAGGACAGACCCCTATAGGTTCCTGCAATGATATCCTAATAGCATCCAAATAGGCTCCAAATAGGTCAAGCATGCCTATTCGCTAATCCGCAAAAGAGTAAATACTAACCTTTCACACAAACCATTGAGGAAAGAACCTTGCAAACAGGCATTAAACAAGCTTACAGTAAACTTTTACAGAAAACCAAAGACACCATAGTTCTTGGAACAACAGTGGGCATAATCCACTGGGACATGGAAACCATGATGCCTCCAAACGCCGTGGAACAACGCAGCCTACAGCTTGAACTACTCAGTCGTATCGGGCACAAAATGAGCACTGCCCCCGAAATCGGCAGCCTTCTAAAGCAAATACAGTCCAGCCCAGACTACACGGCACTTGGGCAAGTTGAAAAACGCAACGTTTACCTCATAAACAAAAGCTACCTTGAACAAACAAGCCTCCCCGAAAAACTTGTCGCTGACCTTGCCAAACAAGAAGCCATAACAGTTAACACATGGAAAAAAGCTAAAGCCCAAAAAAGCTACATCCACCTCAAACCTGAACTCCAAAAACTGCTTGACTTAAGCAAGCAAGCCGCAGAAATCCTCATGAAAGTCAAAGAAACTAAAACGCCCTATGAAGCCTTAATTGATAAGTTTGAGCCAAAAATGACCGCAGACAAAATCACTGCGACCTTTAACAAGCTTCAGCAAGGGCTAAAACCGCTTCTAAATAAGATCTTGGAAACTGGCAAGCATCCAGACACTAAAATCATGCATCTGCCTGTGCCAGTGGAGACTCAACGTAAAATTTCTCAGTTAATCACTCAAACGCTCGGTTACGATACGACTTCGCCTAAGGCAAATGGCAGAATCGACGAGACAGAGCATCCCTTCACTTCAGGAAGCTATGATGACGTGCGCATAACGACCCATTATCACATTAACGATTATGCAAACTCTATCTTTTCTGTTTTGCACGAGTCAGGTCATGCGATCTACGAGTTAAGTGTCAATCCAGAATGGAAGTATCAGCCAATCGGCGCCCCATGTTCATATGGCATTCATGAATCTCAGTCACGTCTTTATGAGAACATTGTTGGTCGGTCAAGAGAATTCTGGATGGGCTTTCTGCCGAAGCTGCAACAGGTCGCCCCAAACCTTGCAGGCATCAACCTGGACGAGTTCATGCATGCAGTTAACCGTGTTGAACGTTCAAAGATTCGCATAGCATCCGACGAAGTCACCTATAACCTGCATATAATCATCCGCTACGAATTGGAACGGGACTTGTTCGCAGACAAAATAGGCTTAGACGAGTTGCCGCAGGTGTGGAACCAGAAGTATGCTGATTACTTAGGTGTTGAAGTAGAGGATGATTCTGAAGGCGTCATGCAGGACACGCATTGGTCAAGCGGATTGTACGGGTATTTTCCAAGCTACGCGTTGGGCAACATTTACAGCGGGCAAATACTTCAAGCATTAACAAAGGACTTGTCGGACTGGCGCAGTCAACTTGCAGAAGGGAACCTATCAGAGTTTAACTTGTGGGTGAAAGATAAAATCCATCTGCAAGGCGATTTGTATGACCCAGAAGACTTGATTAAGCGGGCTACTGGCAAAAACTTGGATTCAGAACCTTACCTGCAGTACTTGACTGGCAAATACGGCGAGCTTTACGGGTTCTGAGTTTGAGGAACCGCTTCTTTGGCGGGCTCTTTTTTTCTTAATTCGGTATATAGGTAGACGGCAAGATAGAGTAGTATGCCGCCGATGACCATGTATACGCCTGCCCAACCGATTATGGCATTGTAAATGTTTGCTCCGACAAGGAAAAACACAATGCCAAGAATCACTAAGAAAAGGCTCAACCAGTTAATGTAAGACATTCATATTCCTCGATACGTTAACAGCTAGCAAGTCAATAACTACAGAATATAAAGATTTATCGTTGTCATATAAGCCGCTTAGGTGCTCTCCCCAAAGGGAAATGATTCAGCCGACAAGTCAACACTAAATAGACCTAAAAATAATCAATAATCACACTAGCCATCCGACACTCTTAAATACAAGGTCAAATACAAGTGCCGAATAGGTAAAGCATATGTCGGGAGCAGAGGTTAAAAAGCCAGAGACTAAAGACGATTTCGTCAAAACTTTAATTGAAGCAGCAAAAAAAGAAATGGGAGCAAAGAATAAACCGACAAAACCGACAATTATTGGAACCGCCAAAGAAATGAACATTCACAGAGACACGCTTTACACTTGGTTAAAAGAATTTAATGTCGATTTTAAGGAGATAATAGAATATATGCCGACATCAACTGCCGATAACTGTTCAGATGAATTTTCCGGGAATGTGTATTTAATCGGTGAAGCACTTGTAGGAGAAGGAAACGAAGTAGCGCACATCGATTTAATGATAGGTAACAAGGAAGGTCCAGTAGGCTTGGCATTCGCTAATGGCATGACAAGCTTATCCGCTGGTCATACACCGCTTCTTGCAGTCATCCGACCCAACCTGCCGCCTAAACCCCACACCCTCATTGTCCCAAAAGTCACCGTTAAAAACATGGAAGACACAGGCAAAATTTTTGGTCCAGCCCAAGCTGCAGTGGCAAAAGCAATCGCAGACGCTTCAGAAGAAGGCATACTTCCAGCCTCAAAACTTGACGATTGGGTAATAATCTGCAGCGTCTTCATTCACCCGCAAGCCACTGACTACCGCAAAATCTATCAATACAACTATGGCGCAACAAAAATGGCGCTGCAACGTGCATTAAAGAAGTACCCGTCGCTGGAAAAGATTATCTATGATAAAGACCGTGCAAAGCATCCAATCATGGGCTTCAAAGTGCCACGCTTATGGAGACCACCCTACCTGCAAATAGCGCTTGATGCACCCTCTCTTGAAGGCGCCAAAAAAGTTCTTGAACAACTGCCTGGAAGCGACAGAATCATCATTGAAGTAGGCACCCCACTCATTAAACGCTATGGCACACGGGTAATCAGTGACCTGCGACAAGTAGCTAAAGACAAATTCATGATAGCAGACCTCAAAACCTTAGACGTGGGCAAAGTGGAAGCAGACATAGCTTATGAAGACACCGCAGACGCCGTTGTCGCAGCAGGCTTAGCACCCCCAGAAACCTTAGACGCAACCGTTCACGAAGCTAAACGCTTGGGAATCTACGCTTTCATTGACATGCTAAACGTGGAGAATGTTCTTGAGAAACTGCAGTCGCTCAAAAACTTCCCAGACGTCGTCATACTTCACAGAGGCATAGATCAAGAAACAGGGCGTTCATGCGGACTAGAACGTATACAGATGATACGCCAAGCATTTCCAAACAAAAAGTTCCTCGTTGCAGTTGCAGGCGGCATTGTTCCAGAAACGGCTAAAGAAGCTTTAGAGAAAGGCGCAGACATCCTTATCGTGGGCAGATACGTGACGCAGTCTAAAGATATTGAGCGTTCAGTGCGTGATTTCCTTGAATTGACGCCAAGCATGCGTGAAGACGTCGACTTATTCAGAGTCCACACCGAATAAACGAAAAAGGCAAAGCAGCCTCCCCTTTCTTCTTTTTATTTTCATGTTGCCAATTTTAACGCGATAAAAGCGGCAAGAAACAGCAACGCCGCCACAAAGAATGTAGGCAGATAATTGTAAGTATCCGCTAAAAATGGTCCAAGAAATGAACCTGCGCCAGTGCCTAAGCCCACGAGACCATCAAAAAGCCCGCTTTTTCCTTGAGGGATAAGCTCCATTGAAACCGAAAGCATCATTATAAAGTACATGCCGTATGCAAAGCCGCTTAACATTAGAAACAGAAAAGTCATCAGCGTTGGAAATATGGCAAACTGAATAACGCCGATTAATCCGAAAATACATAAACTGCGTATTAGAACGAAACGGGGCATTTGTTTTCTTATGTTCATTGTTCTTGCTTGTCGGCTTATCAGGAAATATCCAACTGTGGCGCCAGTGGAATTAAGCATGTAGGCAACGTAAACCATGCTGGTCGGTAAACCTAAACCTTGGTTTAGAAACACTGGCAAAGGCGTAAAGAATATGCTTGTTGCCAAGGAAAACATGACTAGCGCCATTGCGAAAACCTTAAAGTTATCCTGTTTAAGAGTGCCATCCCAGCGTTGTCCACTTAGAATTCTGGATGCTGAATCAAGACCTCGACATGTAAAGTCAATTTTTCGCTCTATGCCAACTAGTCGTCGTTCAAAAATCATCAATGGGTCAGCAATCAAGGCTGCTGACAGCACAAGCGCAACCACGCTCAAGCCGCTGCACAGGTATAAAATGTAATTTGCCAGAACCGCTGGAGTTATATTGGCTGTAAAAGCAAACATCCCCACGGTTAAGCAAAAGCCTATTGCTAACCCAGTTATGAAGCCAATCTCTGTTGACCCTTCATAGATGCCGTAGGATTTTTCCCAGTCAGTGCGGCTGTAATGCT
>CAYMLF010000016.1:0-20376 GCA_964391275.1 uncultured Candidatus Bathyarchaeia archaeon | reverse complement strand
TGGCGCCGGGGAAGGGACTCGAACCCCTGCGAGCCAAAGGCCCACTGGCTACCTCGCCATAATCTGGCTTAGCCCACTTTTCTTTAGATCTCGAGGCCAGCGCGATAACCACTCCGCCACCCCGGCTTGAAATAATCATTTGTTGCTGTGTCTAAATAGTCTTTCAGTCAGTAAACCCAAAACTTGACGCTTTTTATAGGGGGATAGGTCTACGCTGAGAGCAACAGCGGCACTTCAACATGGCTTTATATAAGGGAGGGGAGGTCAGAGCAGAGAGACCTCGCTTTTAGCTGGCACGTCAACATGAAATTCTTTGGCGGCAACTGCACAAGCAAACAGTGAAAAACCCAGCAGACAATCAACCCTGCAGGCAATCCTTCAGCAAACACGCAACCCCACAAAGCATGCCCCGACACTTGTTGAGACTATATATAAGGGGGGTTAGAGAAAAAATCACAACTAACTACCAGCTAGCCAAAAAAGCCCTAAAAACCTAAAACAGACCAAAAAACAACAAAATGCGCTAAATCGGATATCTAAAGCCCATCCCCCATAGAACAACAAAAAACGCCACCACCAAACAGCTTGTGACACAATCCACAACCAGCAAGGAAACACAAAACCAACACTAAACCTAAGACGCTATTGTGCTTAAGAGCCTCTTTGCCACAACTACTAAAAAGAAAAAAGAAACTTAGGCGACAAGGTCAGCCATGTCTAAACTATGCTCATAAATCTGCCTAATAAAAGACAAAGCAGCCAAAACCTGCGGCATAACCTCAACCGACTGACTTCTAGCAACCTTCTCAATATCAGAATAAATGCTTCTGATCTTTACCTGCATCCTTCTGACATTCTCAGCAAGTGCCATATCCTTATTCACAAAAGACTTCAACGCCTGCTCATGAGCATCACAACAAACCACCTGCAACTCCAAAAGCAGCTTCTGCAATTCACCATTCGCCTTAAACCCGTTCAACTCAATAGTTTTCAAAGCCACCTGAACACACGCATCACCCATAGACTCAACTAAACTAGCAGCCAAACGATAATCAAGACAATCAATCGGCGATATCCCCAACTTTTCACTTAAACGAGGATTCTGAATAATCGTACGCAAGATCCTAACCAAAAGAAAATACAAGCGATTACTCTCCACATCCCTCGCCACAACAGTCTTCGCAAGCTGCAAATCACCATTAATAAAAGAGTTAGTAACATCCCTAGTCATCCCTGAAACAATAGCATAGTTACGCCTCAAAATCTTTTCAGGCTGAGAACCAGCAGGATCAAGCAGACACTGCAAAACAACCTGAGAATAATTCTCCTCAACAATCTCCAAACCAACCAGAGAACTAACGGTCGTTTTTACAGTATTTCTGACTTCAAGATCTATGCGATCCTTTGCTTCAACACGAATAACATCATACCCCAAAAGATAGCGACCAACAATCTCCCTACTCAAATATGGATTAACCGTTAAAGTCGCAACTTTAGGTTGCAATTCAGCATCATACTTAGCGTCAACAAGAAGCTTACCGTCGCCAGTGACCTCCAAATTAACCATAGTTCCCTTTTTCAACCCGTTCTGCTGCGCCCAAGCCCTTGGCATACAAACAAAAAACGTGCCAGTTGGAGTTTGCTGTACCTTACGTAAATCACCCATTACATATCCCTTGATCCTTGTTATAACATATCTAAATAAAAGATCAATAATATAAACCAAGCAACAAAAAAACAACAATCTTTCAGAAAACAAGGCAAAACGTATACAAATCACAGTAAAAAACAGGCAAACAAAATTCCTTTTTGCAAGCAATAACAGTTAATAAACTAAACAAACACAAGTGCCTAACATTAAAGCAGTTGTTAACTGCGGTTAAGGCGAGCTAAGAGTTAACATGAGTGGAAGAGAGCGACTGCAGAAAGCCATCGAGGCAACCATCATAGCAGGATATCAACTAAGCAGTGACGCATTCGAATTTTTGTGCAACCACTGTGAAGCAACCGACCCCCTCGCCATTATGAACATGGTATTGCACGAAATCGAACGCTTAGACGAGAAACCATTCTTTATTGAGAAATTGTTTCTTGAAAACATGGTTAACCAGTTAAGTCAACAGCATCAAGCAGCTCAAGCAGTCCAAACTCAAACCCTGCAAGCTATCCAAACCCAAAATTCAGCACAAACACAACAAACCAAACCCGAAGAGCCAGCATGCCCACCTGCTTCAAAACAAGCTCCAGTTATTGTTAACGAAGGCACGTTTTATCCATACGCCAAGCACATTCCTTCAGAACTAAAAATAATTGAAGACGCTACAGGCAAACTCACCTCCAACGGAACCCTTGATGAATACGTAGTGCTATTTCAAGACAGATTCAAACGGCTAGAACGCATACTTAGGCAAAGAATAGACGTTAGAGCAGCAACCCCTATCTCAGAAGCTTTAAAGTCACAGCCTAAAACAAAACTAAAAATAATCTGTATGCTAACTGAAAAAAGAGAAGCAAAACAACAAACAATCCTCTCAGTTGAAGACCTACAGGGAAGCGCAACCGTGCTAATCCCCCATAAAGCACCTGAAGAAGTCAAAAAGAAAGCCCTCCAAATTCTACCTGACCAAGTCATCTGCCTAGCAGTGATTAAAACAAGAACAAACCTGTTATTGTGTGAAGACATTATCTTTCCTGAAATCGGCAGAAAAAACCCTCAGCGAGCCAGTGAACCAGTCTACGCTGTCCTCACCTCAGATATTCATGTAGGCAGCACAAAGTTCAACAAAGAAGCCTTTAAACGATTCATACTTTGGCTTAAAGGCAGATACGGCAACGCTGAAATGAAAGAAATTGCTGGCAGAGTAAAATACCTACTCATCGCAGGCGACATTGTCGACGGCGTTGGGGTATATCCTGGGCAACAGTACGAACTAACCATAAGGGATGTGCATAAACAATACAATTATGCAGTAAAGTATTTAGAAAAAATTCCCAGTTACATAGAGATAGTGTTTGCCCCTGGAAACCATGATGCCTCAAGAAAAGCGTTGCCTCAGCCAGCTATACCTTCAGGTTACCTTAAAGCAATCGAAGGAAAAACAAACATTCACTCAGTGGGAAGCCCATGCCTTCTTAACATTCACGGCGTAGACGTTTTAATGGATCATGGCAGAAGCTTGGATGACATTATTTCAGTTATTCCAGGAATGAGTCATGACCATCCTGAAAAATCCATGAGGCTACTTCTTCAAAGCAGGCATTTAGCTCCTGTCTATGGCGGAAAAACCATGTTATCACCAGAAAACCGTGATTATCTAGTTATAGATAAAGTTCCAGACATTTTGCATGCTGGTCATGTCCACGTTTTAGGTTACTGCAATTACAGGGGAGTTTTAGTTGTTAACTCAGGCGGATGGCAGGAGCAAACAGAGTATATGGAGAAATTGGGGCTTGTCCCAACCCCTGGTAAAGTTCCAGTGATTAACCTACAAACTCTCGAAATTAAGGTTCTCTCATTTAAAGACTAAGCAAAGCCTGTTTAACTGTTATCTACCAAGTTTTTGTGTGTAGCTTGTGGTGTATAATCGATTATACGCCCAAATCTTGCATCAGCGCACAAGACGTCCTTAATCATGCTCCGTGAAATTTCTAAACGTATTTTTTTTGTTCTGCCATAACGCCCCATGCTTACAACTTTAGCGTTTACAAGACCCATAGAATCAAGTTCATTAACCAAACTTCCTAGACGGCGTTGAGTTAGAAGCCCTGCTCCGAATTCACCACACAATTCATTGTAAACGTCATATATTTCGCCTGTAGTAGCGCTTGATTTGTTCAAGTGATAAACACTTAGAAGTACAAGTTTAGAATGCAGTGTCAAGTTCTTGAGTGCTTCAATAACTCGGTTGTGCTCAATATGCTTCTCCGCTTGGCGAACATGTTCCTCAGTAATAATTCTAGCGTCCTGCCGCTCAGCTACTTCTCCTGCCACACGCAATAAATCTAAAGCTCTGCGTGCATCCCCATGCTCAGCAGCGGCAAGAGCAGCACAAATGCTAACTGCAGAATCAGATAAGGCGCCATCGTAAAAAGATATTTTTGAACGCTCCATCAATATATTACGAAGCTCTCCTGCATCATATGGCCGAAACACAAGCTCTTCTTCACTTAACGAACTAAACACTCTTGGATCCAAAAACTCCTTCAATCGTAAATCATTAGATATCCCAATTATCGAGACTTTACTTTTGCTTAAGGTTTCATTTATGCGTGTTAACTCATACATGAAAGCGTCTCCACGATCTTTAATCAAAGCGTCAACTTCATCGAGCACTATTATGAAAAGGGTCCTAGAAGAATCCAGTCCTTGACGAAATCGGTCAAAAACTTCGCCTACTGACAAACCAGTGAAAGGTATGGTCATACCAACGCTTTGACTAAGACTTGCAAAAACCCTGTATTCTGAACCTGTCATTCGGCAGTTGATGTAGCAAAATTTTACGTGAGCACCATATTGTTTAGCTTTAGATTCTAAATGACTTAAAACATATTTTGTCACGGCTGTTTTTCCAGTACCTGTTTTCCCGTAAATGAAAATGTTTGAGCATCTTGCCTCTTTTAAAACTGGTGCAACTGTTTCACCAAGTAAACGTATTTGCTCTTCTCTGTGAGGCAATTTTTCAGGTAGATAATCATGCCGCAATACTTCTCTATCCTTAAACAGTTTTACTCTGTTAACAAAGTTTTCAAATACATCATCTAGTACGTTTGAATTACCCATCAGCCATCCCCCTCTCTTTTTCAGAGGCAACACCGTTATTTCTAGTGGAACAGATAAAGCATACAGTACAAAAAACTGGTTTTAAAACACCATATTCTTAAAAATCAATGGAATAACAGGATAACAAGCGCTTAAAACAAGCAAGAGACTCACCCCAAAGTTTCTACTGGAACTTTGAAGTTACAATAAAGAAAAATGATAATTAATGTATAGTATGTTAATATACTCTGGGAGTTAAGTTATCTTTTAGTATATTAATTGTTGTTATCCAAGAATTTAGAGCGATTTTCAGCAAAAATTTTGATCTCCTGAAATCTTGTTTGCTCTGTTGCTCCTCGAGCGGAAATCAAGGGGTGTCCCTGTTTACAGCTAAAGTTTCCATTGTTTATGGGTAAATACCACTTACTTTTTGATCAAGGTCGTTATGACTTTTGGCTAAAGTGAATAGTTAGTCGTTGATTGCTTCAACAGTGTTTTTGCATTTATTTTTGTTTCACAAACTTGTGAAGTATATGTGAAATTAAACTGTAAAGATTCTAAAATAAGGCTCCCTTTGAGATAATTAGACTGATTTGTGTTTCTTAACTGTGAATGACACACCCCTACACTTCTACTGGAAAAGCCGAACTAAGCATTGATCAGTTTGCTTTTGTTAATTCGTTTTTCTGTGAAACCTGTTAAATCAAAAGCAATGAAATTTAGGCTTAATTACCAATTTAATGCCTGATTCCAGCTTTTCACATTGCCCTTGTTCACCATAACAGCTATAAGCTGTGAAGTCTTAAAGTTGTGAACAGCCACCTAGGTGTACAAGAATGCCAGCGCGTAAAATGCGCGTGGAGCTATTCGATAACGAAGGTAATCGATATACCGTCGCTTTCGAGGGTCAAATTACCCGAGATAAAGCTCTACGCCTCTTGGATCTTGTTGAATTACTAGGTGGTATGCCAAATGAAGGGCCTTCAAACGGTAATGTTCCAGTCGCTCACAACGCTGTTTCAAGATTTGAAAAAGTTCAAACGGTTATTCAAAAAAGTTTTCCACTAATTTGGTTTGCTTCAAAAGATGTTCAATCAGTTTATGAACAGGAACTTAAGGAACCTGTCAGTTTAAGCACTGTTTCAACATACCTTTCAAGAATGGCAAGCAAGGGATTACTTTTAAGAACTGGCACAGGTAACAATCTAAAATATAAAGCCGCGCCTAACCTGCCGCAGGCAACAATCAAGCAACGGATTAAGTAAGTTTCTTAATATTTTGTTAGTTGTTAGGCGGACGCCTCCTGTACACAACACTTAAGGTTCGCTTGTTTGATGCTGGCATCTGCTGCCTGGTTGTACAATAAGCTACAGGTTCAGGTTCGCTGTTTCTTGCGATTGTTTTGGCAATTCTGCTAAAGCCTTTTTGAAGGTTAAGTTTGAGGTGCCCCGGGTTCTTCTTTTCTTAGGAACTTTTCCATTTCTTTTTTAACGCTATATCTAAACGGTATTTTGCCTACTTCACGTTCAAGATAGCCTTCCTCATAGAGTTTCTTCATTAATCTTGCAGTGTGTTCCCGGCTGAGCTGGACTCTTTCTTTTATTTCTGGAGCGGTCTTAGGGCCTTCAGTGGATAACATTTCCAAAACAGCGACTTCAGTATTCGTTAGTGACGCTAACGCTTTGTCTCTTTTGATGGGCACGACCGGCACTGCTGGCTCTATTCTAAATTCGGCTGGTGTTGACACGATTTTTTGTATCTGATCTTCAACAGTGATTATTTTTAATTTTAAAGATTCTTGGTTAACTTCGATGTCTCTTATTTTTCCGTCTATACCTGACAATGTTGATGTTAAACTGCTGTTGCCTTGGGCCATATTGTTTAACTGTGATATTTGAGTTTCAATGAGAATTTTTTGATTTTCAAATTGTGCTTGCTGATCTTCAAAGTTTCTTTTCTGGATTTCCAGATTGCTGAGTTGAGCTTCAATTGGGTAAATTCTTCTCTCTACATTATCAATTCTTCTTAATCCTGTGTCAGATTTAGCTAAGCTTCCTTCAACTTTAAACGCGATTGTTTCTAACCGTTCAGACTCACGTTTGAGTTCCCGGTTGAAACTCAGCACAATATCTTCAACTGCACCTTTGGCTTTCTCATACTCTTTTTGTGCTTGACGAATTCGCTTGTAATACCCTGTTGATGCAATAACGGTTGCGACCAGTAGAACGCCTATGAGGATTGGTAAAACCTCGATCATAATTGCACCTCAACGTGATTTGTATGTGATTTGTCGCGTGATTTCACGTGTTGCATCACACATCACAGTTTCCCATGAGGCTTTTAAGCCTTACGGTTGCTTCCATGGCAAACTAACGCATGATATCACACATCACACACCAACAAGCATTAGTTATTATTTTCCCTTGCTTCCCTAAAGGGGTAAATATGGCTGAATAAGCCTTTATTTAACAAATAACCAATGATTTAAGCTGTAAAATGAACAAAACTAATGGATTAAATGCCTCTTATTTTGTGTGATTTGTGACGTCACAAGGGCTCTCCTGATGGACTAGAAAGCCGTTTTAGGCTTGTTTCGAGCTCTTCTCTGATGATTCCTATCAGTTTTATATGATCTTTTAGCTCTTCCTCCTTTCCGGGTATGTCTTGGTGGGCTTCCACATAATCCCTCAATTTATTCGCTATTTCGAGATACGGGTCCAAAGTTGAGCTCTCAAACACACCTAGATATCCTAAAAGTAGCACCGTGTATATCGACTTTATGACATTTTCTTTAGACTGTTTTAACGTCCTATTAAACGAGCCACGGCTTATTTTAGCCCTCGTTAGGCGTAATCTGGCTTTTTCGTCGTATTTTAGCTGTTTCCCTGATATATTTTCAGCCAAAATGTCTATGAGCAGTGTTTCAAGCTGAGTTTTCGTTAACTGGCTGTTTTTAGAGAGTATTTTGACAATAGGGTCGTTTAAAGCCCCGTTTAGCCATGCAGTTACGCCATCTTTTAGCTTCAATTTGCCAACTCCTTATACATGTTAAATGGATACATTTTTGTATACTGTCAGCACTTTTAAACCTTGTTACCCCTAAAAAGCTCAATTATCAAGCGCTAAACAACCTTAAATAAAAGGTAGAAACGAAAAAAGACAGTAAAAATAAACAATTATCGCTAAAAACAATCAAATTAGTGATTAAAGCCTAAAAAAGGGCTAAACTGAAGACTTTCACATCCGTTACTATACTCTGTTTTCCCACTTTTTTAATCCTTCATGTTTAACAGCTAAATCCAATAACTCATCAATTTGCTTACTTTACGCTTATTTTATCACCCACTAATCTAGCAAGTTACTCATTTAAGGTTAACTTTTTCCTTGTTATTCGTATCCAGAATATCTCTGCTTTGCTAGCGTGATGTCACTAAAATCACCCTAATCACAACCGAATCACAGTGAGATCACCGTGATTTTAACGGATAAATCACAGTTTGTGATGCTACTGTGACCTGTGACAATCACAGTCCTTCAAGCCTAAACACGTGGTATACGCTGTTTTAAATTGTTTCAGACATGTTCTTTAGCTGCTCAAAAAGTTCAGGTCTTAGGTCTCTTAGAGTTGGAATGAACGTCTCAGCCATCCTCACGTCATTATAATCCACTTGGCAGATAACAAAGTCTTCCTCATCATACTTTGCCTTAGCTAAAACATCCCCAGTTGGACTAATCAGTCTGCTTCCACCCCAAAACTGCAAGCCATCCTCAACGCCTGTAAGATTAACATATGCAAGATACGCAGTGTTCTCTATGGCTCTAGCAGAAGTTAAAACTTCAAAATAGCTCTTACGCACAGCTGGAGAAGCAGAAACACAAACGATTAACTGTGCACCCGCCAACCGTGTAAGCCTAAACACTTCAGGAAAGAAAATATCATAACAAATAGTCAAACCTATCTTGCCTAACTCTGTATCAAAAGCCGCTGGTTCGTATCCTGGACGGAAATAACGTTTCTCTTCAAATACACTGTGTGTGGGCAAATACATTTTCCGATATTTGCCAATGAAACCTTTTGGACTTACAAGAACAGCGGTATTGTATAGGGTGGCTTGTGTTTTTTGGCTTACCTCTGGCATTCCGAAGATGATGTGCAAACCCGTTTTTTTGGCTAAGGATTCAATTGTTTTCACAGAGGGACCAGGGATTGCTTCTGCTAACTCGTAAATCTGGTCTTTAACCACATAGCCAGTTAACGCCATCTCAGGAAAAATAACCAAGTCCACGCCCTGCTGCTTGGCTTTTATGGCTAACTCTTCAATTCTTTGCAGATTCGTCTTTTTGTCTTCTCTTTTGCAGCTGAATTGAGCAAGGGCTAGCTTAACGGTATCTTTCATCTGTTTCCCTTTTTAGTAAGTATGTCTTGGGAGTCTAAAATCATTTCCCACGGTCCTAAACCCGATTTTAGGTGACAAAGGCATTCTTCTTTTATGCTCGTTTACTAGCCACCGGTTTTTAACCGCCTCAACCATATCTTTTTGCAGATTAAGTTGAACTGCAATCTCTTCAGTAGACATAAACCGTTCAAGCCCATACAGGATAAGATCTAACGTTTCATATTTTATTCCAAGCTCAGTTTCTGCAGATTGATTTGGCCAAAGCGCAGGAGTAGACGGTTTAAGCGCGAGATTTTCTGGAATCCCAAGCTGTATTGCCAATTTGCGCACTTGGGTTTTGTATAAGTCCATTATTGGCGTGATGTCTGCTGCGCCGTCTCCCCATTTGGTAAAGTATCCCATCAATGTTTCAGACTTGTCTGAGCTACCGCAAACTATCTTGCTGAGTTTGTTAGCATAATAATACAAGACCACCATGCGAGATCTTGCCTTTATGTTTCCTTTGCAGAGCTTGTCCGATTGGTCAAAAACGGGTATAGCTTCATAGAAGCTTTCAACAATCGGCGTTATATCAACGTCTTGCATTTTAATCATGAACTGTTCAGCTATAGCTTTAGCGTCGTCATTGTCTTTTTGGTTTCTGGTTTCCATCTCAGGCATCAGAATTGCTAGAACATTTTTTCCCCCTACCGCTTTGCTGCAAAGAGCCGCTATTACCGCGCTGTCAATTCCACCTGATAGTCCAAGGACAACTCCTTCAGTGTTAGCGTTAGAAACATATTCTTTAATGAAACGAGTTATTCTCTTCTCAACTTCTGAATAATCCAGTTCCAATACCGCTGGT
Source organism: uncultured Candidatus Bathyarchaeia archaeon (assembly GCA_964391275.1). Lineage (GTDB taxonomy): Archaea > Thermoproteota > Bathyarchaeia > Bathyarchaeales > Bathycorpusculaceae > Bathycorpusculum. Next base: position 10,376 of record CAYMLF010000016.1, on the reverse strand, counting down.
GTCAGATTCACTTGCTATGCACGACTCTACTTTTTATGGTTGGTAGGCAAGTATTTAAGGACAAGCATAAATATTAAATCAACATACATCGATGATGAAGGTAATTGTTATGGGGCGCAGAAGAAAAAAAGTTGTTCATATTCCAAAAAAGCATTTACCCAAATTCTTCTCTTGCCCTAGGTGTGGAAAAGAAACCGTTCGCGTAGAAATTTTCCGAGAAGACGGTGGCCGTTCCGTTGCACAATGTAGTAGTTGTGGTCTTAAAGAAGAATTCCAAATCAAACCTGCACAAGGCGAAGTTGACGTTTACTGCATGCTCACGGATCGTATCTACAGTTCAATAAAGCGTACCCCAGTGGCAAAATCAAAAACTGAATAGTCGAGAGATAGTGAATGCTTGGGCGAGTAGAAAAGTACTTACTTGAAAAAATCAAAGCTGAAAAAACAATCCATATAACTCTTATAGACCCAGAGAAAATCACGGTTGCTCAAGCTTCTTTGATAGCGAAGAATTCCAAAAATAGTGGCACAGCCGCAATAATGATTGGGGGCTCAACCTTTGCTTCTCAAGAACACCTAGACAATGTAGTTCAGGCAATAAAGAGCGCAGTTGATATTCCAACAATCCTTTTTCCAAATAACGTCAGCGGAATAAGTCGTTACTCAGATGCCATGTGGTTTATGTCACTGTTAAATTCTGTTGATCCTTACTTTTTGATTGGTGCCCAAATTTTGGGGGCGCCCTTAGTTAAGAAATTTAATATTGAACCGATTTCGATGGGCTACATAATTGTCGGTCAAGGTGGTACCGCTGGAATCGTAGGTAAAGCAATTGCCATACCCTATGATAAGCCTGAATTGGCTGCAGCGCACGCTTTAGCGGGGCAGTATCTTGGAATGAGGTTTATTTATCTTGAGGGTGGTTCTGGAGTGGCAACCCCTGTTCCTTCTGAAATGATTAAAGCGGTAAAGCAGTATCTTGATATTCCGCTTATCGTTGGAGGAGGGATAAGAACCAAAGAGCAAGCCGCAGCCGCGGCGCTAGCCGGAGCTGATATCATAGTAACTGGCAATATTGTTGAAAAAGAAGACAGCAAGCAACGCATAAATGAAGTTATTGAAGGAATCAGGCAAAAGAGACCATAACTGTAGAACCTGTGACGCTTTGTTTTTAGATTTTTCTTTCAGAAAAGCCCAAATAACTTCTTGTTCCATCTTATTGTTTATTGAAGAGGGGTCGCTTGAACAGCAAACTAAGCCGAAGTTATCAAGATTACATTGAAGGACTGGAAAGTCAGCTTAAACAGTTATATGCCATAAGCGACAGCGCTAGAGCTAAAGGTTTAGACCCAGCGTTAAAAACTGAATGCATAACCGCTCAAGACATCGCCGACTTGGTTGAAGGTCTAGTTGGTCCGAAAGGCGTCGCCCTTAGCATCCGAGAATTAAGCGCCAAGATGCCTCGAGAGGAAGTTGCTTTTAAGGTCGCACAAGAAATTGCCAAAGGAAAATTCGCTCAACCAGGAGAAGAGCAGAGTCAGGAGCAATTGGCTGAGCAGGCGATTAGAACGGCTTTGGCAATTTTTACTGAAGGCTTAACCGCCGCTCCGATTCAGGGAATAGCCCAGGTCAAAATAAAAAAGAACGCTGACCAAACCCGTTATCTAGCCGTTTATTTCGCTGGACCAATCCGTTCCGCTGGTGGCACTGATCAAGCTTTAACCTTGGTTGTGGGAGATTATGTGCGGCGAGAACTAAATCTAGACAAGTATAAGCCGACTGAAGAAGAGGTTTCGCGTTTCGTGGAGGAGTTACGGCTTTATGAACGTTCTGTAGGACGTTTTCAGTATCACATTCCTGATGAAGAATTGCGAAAGGCGCTAAACCTTGTTCCGGTTGAATGCACAGGCACAGAATCAGACCCGGTCGAGGTTTCCTCGTATAGGAACTTGGAGAGGGTTGAAACAAACCGTGTGAGAGGCGGCGCTTTAAGAGTAATAAATGATGGTATCGTGGGTCGAGCGCAGAAAGTATTTGTGATTATTGACAAGCTGGGTTTTCAAGGCTGGGACTGGCTGAAAAACTTCAAAAAGAAATCTGAGAAAAAATCCGGCGGCTTCATGGATGATGTTATCGCGGGGCGGCCAATCTTTGCTTTTCCTTCAACCCGCGGTGGCTTCAGGCTCAGGTATGGGCGTTCACGAAATACTGGGCTTTCAGCTGTAGGGATTCATCCTGCTACAATGCTTGTGGTTGAAAGTTTTCTAGCCGCTGGTACACAGATGCGTTTGGAGTTGCCGGGGAAAGGAGGCGTTACAATGCCTGTAGACAGCATCGAGAAGCCAGTTGTTTTGCTTAAAGATGGCTCTGTGGTTCGGGTATCGCTTGAAAACTTTGTTGAGGTTAAAGGCAAGATTCAGAAAATCCTCTTCTTAGGAGACATATTGATAGATTTTGGTGATTTTCTTTACTGTAACAAGGCGCTTTTGCCTTCGGGTTACGTGGAGGAATGGTGGGCTAAGGACTTGCAGAACGCCATTTTATCCAAATTTGGTGCTGACTATAAAAACGCCGCCGACGCCTGTGGGGTGTCAACGGAAAAGTTAGAGCGCTTCGTAGTTGATCCTTTCTTAAACAAGCCAACAGTTAAAGAAGCCCTTTTGATTAGCCAGTTTTTGGGTGTCCCTTTGGCGCCAGATTGCATTTTCTTTTGGACAGGCTTATCCTCAGTTCAAGAAGTTGAATGCTTACAAAAATGGTTGGCGTCATGCGATGTTACTCTGAACGACAATGTTGCATATAAAATCGTTGGACTTGCTAGCGATGAAGTCATTAAAGTGTTGCGAAAAACTCTTGTCCAGCATAAAATAGTAGACGACAAAGTGGTGATAAAAGGTGAAGATGCCGCTGCTTTTGGAGCTACTCTTGGTTACGGCACCCCCCGTTTCACTGAGTCTTATGAGGCTTCGTCTATTTTGGAGTTGCTTAGTCATCTCTCAGGTATCCAAATCAAGGATAAAGCACCAAGCTACGTTGGTGGTCGTATGGGTAGACCAGAAAAAGCCAAACACCGCGAAATGAAACCGCTTGTCCATGTTCTTTTCCCTGTAGGTTTAGCTGGTGGTTCACATAGGGATTTTATGGAAGCTGCAAAAAAAGGGCCAGTGTTTGTTGAAGTTGCCAAGCGCAAATGCCCAAACTGTAAAACTTACACGCTTCGAGTAAAATGCCCAACCTGCGACTGTGACACGGTCGCTGAGAACACATGCCCCAGATGCGGTCGAGCATTAAAGGAAAACTATTGCGGTTCATGCAAGGCAAATGGGGTCTTGTATCAGCGGCAAGCTGTGAACTTTAAGGAAATGATGGATGCAGCCTGTTCTTCTCTTGGCGTTTCTGCTCCTAAGCTTTTACGCGGTGTCAAAGGATTAACAAACGAGGACAAGATGCCTGAGATTCTTGAAAAAGGAATCCTGCGAGCAAAATATGGCTTATCAGTCTACAAGGATGGCACTATACGTTTTGACGGCACCAACGCGCCTTTAACACACATTACACCTGCAGAGGTTGGAGTTTCAGTTGAAAGGCTCCGTTCGCTAGGTTACGGTTATGACACGCATGGTAAGGAATTAACTGATCCCAACCAAGTTTTGGAACTTAAAATTCAAGATGTGGTTATTCCCTATAAAGCTGGTAAATACTTTATCCAAATAGCTAATTTCATTGATGAAATGTTAGAGCGCATATACACGCTTCCCTGCTTCTATAACATTAAAAATCCTGAAGACCTTGTTGGGCACCTAATCTTTGGATTGGCACCTCACACGTGTGCATGCATTTTAGGACGGGTGGTTGGCTTCACTGATCGCAACGTAATTTATGCTCATCCAGTTTGGCATTCAGCAAAACGCCGAGACTGCGACGGCGACGAAGACGCCATTATGCTATCATTAGACACACTGCTTAATTTTTCCAAGCGATATTTGCCTGCCCAAATCGGTGGAATAATGGATGCTCCTATCCTTTTGATTCCGTTTGTTAACACAAAAGAAGTGCAAAGGCAAGCTCACGACTTTGATGTTTCCTCCACTTACCCATTAGAATTTTTTGAGAAATCTTGGCATAAAGCGGAGGCACGGCAGATAAGTACAATTATGGACGTTATCAGCCACCGGCTAGGAACTGAAGCCCAATTTGAAGGCTTCCAATACACTGTGCCATGCACAAACATCAACTTGGGCAACGCTAACAGTTCCTACAAGGAATTCAAGTCAATGATTGACAAGCTTCACATGCAACTGGAGCTAGGCGAAAAAATCCAGGCGGTTGATGCTCGGCGAGTAGCATTAAAAGTGCTTAATACACATTTTATGCGTGACATCGCTGGGAATTTGCGTGCGTTTTCCACTCAAGGGTTTAGATGCAAAGGCTGCAACAAGAAATTTAGGCGTTTGCCCTTACGTGGCAAATGTACCTCTTGTGGAGGAAGCTTAACAATGACGGTTTACCGCGGCGGCATTGAGAAGTATCTTGTAGCTGCCCAGCAACTTGTTGACACTTACGGTTTACCGAAGTACTACACACAACGAATGGACTTGATTAAAGAAGAGATTGCTTTAATGTTTGACAATAAGAAGCCAAAACAAGCGACTCTTTTTGATTTTGGGTAGCCCTAAAGTTTTTCAACGTGAACACTTCTATACCTTGATGTGGGGATAAGGCAATCACTGCTACACTGCATCCGAACGCTTACCTAAAAAAAGTACGTAACGTACGCAACGGGCTTAAGGCTAGAACTAAAATTCTGGTGCTGCTGGATACTCGATACTTTAATGCTGGCGAATTGGCTAAAACGTCGGCCTTGTCATACGGTGTTGTTATGCATCATCTTAGGCTTTTAAGCAGTGAAGGTATTGTTGAGCGGAAGGGTAGCCGTCGGTATATTTGGTTGGCTACGGGTTTTGGGCAGAAGCGTTTGGTTTAGACTTAATAAATTCGCATTGACAGGGTGACCTTTTGCATTTTGGGCACATATTGTTGTATTTGTTTACGGCTGCTTTTTCCAAATCAACTCCTGTGATGTTGGCTAGGGATGCAAGCCAAGCTATGACGTCTGCAAACTCTTTTTCTAACGCTTCTTTATCTTTGCCATCGAGGGCTTCTTTTAATTCCTGTAGCTCATCCGCTAGCCAGTTAAAAGTGGCTTCAACACCTCTTGCTTGGTCTCTTGTCAAGTAGAGCTGCTTCATCATTTCTTGAAAGTCGTGTATTCGCACTTCAATCGCCTTTATGGTTGTGTATACGTGTTTAAAACGTAAGGGTAATGTTAATTGTTTTTGCGCAAACATTAATAATAACGGGAAATTATACGGTAATACAATTCAATCATAAAGGGATGTAAATGAGTCGAAAACGTAAAGAATCAGGTCCAATGCCTGCTGCAAGTGCAGGGTTGCTAAGGTTCTTTGAAGAAGAGACTGAAGGCATAAAAGTTAGGCCTGAACTCTTAGTGGTTATAGCAGTTACCTTAATTGTCATTTCAGTTTTAGGAAATTATTTCTTCCCTGTCCCTGTTTAACTTTCATCAATCTTTTTGTTCTAGCGCCCTCTATTGGGCGTGTCGTGTAGGACTTCTATCCTTTGAACCGAGTTTAAGTGCAGATACAATTCGCTTCTTTCTTCTCGGCTAGCGACTTGCGGGATTGGTTGGGCAATTGTTGACCTTAAAACTATAGCTTCAGCGTCTGATAGCCAGATACCTGATGGTTCATGAGTGACCGCTGCTAAAGTTCCCTCAAAACCGTATGCAGGGTCAATGATAACTCTTATTTTCTTGCCCACGTTTCTTTCTAACATATGAAATATGGACGGAGGCAAATTTTGCTCTGGCATAGACTTTGCAGAATTATATTAATTGGCATTCTGAAAATAAAACACTTCTGTTGAAGATTTGCTGTCTAGCTATGGAAAAGAGCGTCCGTCCCCTTTGCGGAGCCCTTTAGTTTTGAGGCTTTTATGCTAAAAATCAAGTTGTTTGCTTGTGTGGAATATACGAAAAATGTATTTAGTGTCAAAGAATTAAGCCCTTAACTTAAGCTACATTTTAATAACTCCAGCTAGTTTCAATAGAAAACCAAATTAGAGATGTGCAAACATGGCGACTGATAGTGCTGATAACTCCTTGAGTAACTCAATGGATAATGCTTTGAAACATTACTCAGCCATGTTTTTCCTTCCACCCTATAAACGGGCTCTCTTAACAATTGCAATCATCTGCATCGGCATTATTGGACTTACCACCTACGCATTTTTCCCAACACTTACTGGTCTTCTTAACAGTCTGGCTCTGGGCGTTTCTCTTTTTCTCATTACCTTGCTTGTTGATTCAGTAATGAGTAAATTCATTCTTAGAGTTGACCCAATTTACATCTTGAGAAGAACCGTTGCTTTGTCTCTTTTCTGTTGGATATTTTGGGCATTCTTCACATTACTAGGTATAGCTTTCGGCTTAGCATTTGACATCTCGTGGTGGATTAAGCTAAACCTATTAGCCTTTGGTGCAGTTTTGACTTTACGTTTAGTCGTTTTCGTTGCTACCTCATCAGCCAGCACAATACGGCAGGTCCTGTCAGCTTTGCTTTGGCCTTACCTTTGCATTGGGGTCTTCATGTTTTTCTGGTCAAACGCTTCTATTGAGATTAATCAGTTCTTACCGTACCTTATTGCAACGCCTGTTATCAGTGGTGCTGCAGTTTTCCTGTTTCTAAGTCTACTTGATCGCTTAGGTAAAAAAGTGAACGGAGTATCCTCCCTGAATCTGTTCAGGGCTTTCATGCTTAACTGGGTAGTTGCTCTTAACGCTCCATTGGAAACGCTTTTGGAGAAGATGGGGGAAAATGAGGACATCGAAGTTTCCATGATAAAATTTGATGGTTCTAAACCTAAAGCTGCGATAATTGTGCCTTTAGTGCATCCGGGGCCTTTCAAGAATATTGGGAGCAGTTTGTTGCCTTCGCTTCTTAAGCAAGGCTTTGAAAAAGAATACGGTTGCCAAACTTGTACGCCTTTGGGAATTTTAGGGCATGAACTTGATTTAGCTTCGCAAGCACAAAATCACAGGATAATTAATCAAGTGATTGAAGCAGCCAAGTTTGATGCTTCTGACAATGTGGCTTCGCCCTTTGTAACGGCGAAAGAAGGCTTGGCTTTGGCTTCATGCCAAATCTTTGGCAAAACAGCTTTACTGTCATTTACGCTTGCGCCCAAAACTACTGAAGATTTACCTCAGGAGCTTGGTCGCATCGTTCGTGAAGAAGCTCAAAAGTATGGCTTAACCTGTGCCCTTGTTGTCAACTCGCATAATAGCCTTGACGACGTTGTTGACACAGTGGAGCACTTGGATGAATTACGGGTTGCTGCTTCCAAATGTCTCAAAAAAGCTGTTGAGATGCAGAAAAAGCCCTTCATGGTTGGCTCTGCCACTGTTTATCCAAAAGAATTCACGCTTAAGCAGGGTATGGGAACTGGCGGCATCACAGCTATAGTGGTTCAAGTGGAACAGCAAAAAACAGCCTACATTGTCATCGACGGCAATAACATGATATCTGGGTTGCGAGAGAAAATCCTGTCAGACCTAACAGCCGCGGGGTTTGAGGCAAACGAGATATTCACTACAGACACTCATGCAGTAAGTGCTCTTGTAACTGGTCGACGGGGTTACCATCCAGTAGGTGAAGCGATGGATCAAACCATACTAACTAATCATATCGTAAACGCTGCAAAAGCAGCCGAGGGCAACTTGGAGCTTTCAAAAGCTGGCTGCATGCAATTGGTTGTGCCTCAGGTTCGAGTAATTGGCAAAAATCGAATAGAATCTTTATCTTTGCTTGTCGATTTAGCTCTCAACAGAGCTAAGAAAACTGTTGCACCGATTTTTGCTTTTGAAGGGTTAATTTTGATTTTCCTTTTAACCTTGTTCTAAAAGTGACGCTTATTTTTTGGCGGTTTTTCTAGGTTTTCTCTTTAACATGGTTCCGCAGACTTGGCAGGTATTGAATTTACTGTTAACAGGGTATTCTTTGTGGCATGCAGGGCAATAGCGTATCCATTCAAGTAAGCGTCGTATTCCAAACGTTGCAAGTGCGTAAAAATCGATTCCTATTTTTTTGGCGACATTCTGTATTGAGTAATCGTCGGTTATGATTTCTGGGTGGTCACCATTAGCTTTTAGTTCCAGGGCTAAAGCAAGTAGTTGCATGTCTGTTTCTGACAATAAATAAGAGTCGCCGACTTTGCTTGCTTGAATTTTTACCTTGTTTGAAAACTCTTCGGTAGGCCTTTTGATTTTTATTTTACCGCTTTCCACGGCTGTATTGAAACGCACCCAAGTCATCGAGTTAGTGTGTATTTCTTCGGCAACCTTGGGCACTGTTACTTGTTCAGCTCCAAGTGAGAACGGGTCAAAACCAGCTAAAAACGCTGAAGTGTCTAAAACAATTATTCTTCTGTCTGTGCTTGTCTGTATGATATCATCCCGTTCCTTTAAACAGTAATCGATTTCTTAACCGATTATAAAAGTCGTTTTCAAACCGAATAAAACTTGAAAAATTCTTTGACTTTGTGACTTTTAATGTGAGGCCATTGTCGTTTACCAGTTTACGGAAGTTACCGTCAATTAGAACAAGCATTTGTGGTGGTCTAATCACGTTTATTTCGATTTCCGAGTTTGATGGGAATACTAATGAGTGAAAAACTGTTAAGGAACAGATTGGCGTTAAAACAAACGCGTCAACAGACCGGTCTAAAACTGGTCCTCCTGCAGAAAGTGAGTAGCCCGTGGAACCGGTTTGTGTGGCAATGATTAAGCCGTCAGCTTGGCATTTAAGGATGGGCTGTCCATCTTTGGATATTTGGCAGGACAGGATTTTTGAGGGTTCACCGCCAGAAATTACTGCGTCGTTTAATGCGTCAGGCAATATTTCGTCTCCTAAAGTGACGGCGAGCTTGCTGCATTTTTCAATTGTAAATTTGCCAGCTAGGATTTTGTTAACTGCTTCAAAGGCTTCTTCAGGTTCAACCTCTGTTAAGAAACCTCTGACGCCCATGTTTATGCCTAAAATTGGTGGTTCAGGTTTTGGCGCGTTAATGCAGGTTCGCAGGATTGTGCCGTCGCCGCCTATGGTTATTATAAAGTCTGTTTTCATTTCTTTAAGCGGAATCATCTTTGCATTGGTTTCAACTTTGCCAGCTAGCGTTTCTTCCATGTAAACTTTTAAGCCCTCGCTTTCTAGCCGCTTGGCTAGGTCTTCAGCTAACTTGAGGGCTGCTTTTTTGTCATAGCGGGCGATAATTCCTGCGCTTTTGAACACATTGACACCGTTCAGGGTAAATAGCGTCACCTTAATCTATATATGGGTGTTGTTGAGAAATTGCATTGAATAAGAAAGAAATTGTGGTGAGAGTATGAGCAGACCAGTTGATGTTGGTGAATTACGAGTCGGCGGCTACATGATAATCGACGGCGAACCCTGCCGCATAGTAGACATTGCTAAATCTAAGCCTGGAAAGCACGGTGCAGCAAAAGCACGAATCGTTGCTATAGGCATATTTGATAACCAGAAAAGACAGTTCGTTAAACCCGTTGACGGTAGTGCAGAAATTCCGATTATCGACAAAAGGCCTGGGCAAGTTTTCGCTGTAAACCCCAGTGGGGTTCAAATTATGGATTTGGAGACATACGAGTACTTGGATGCTCCGTTTCCAGAGGAAGAAGACTTGAAGGCTAAGCTTGTCGCTGGCGCAGAAATCGAATATTGGAAAATTTTGGGTAAAATAAAAATTACAAGAGTAAAGTAACTCTACTTTTATTCTTCATCTTTTTGTTTTTCGAGCTTTTCTCCATTTTATTGACTGTGGTCTATTCATACGGTTAGGTGTGCGGTTTTTCTGTCAAGGTTTATTTTCTAGCGTACAGCCTTGTGTGTTGAAGCCAATGATGCATGAAGAGCCGTCTGAATCGTGAAGAATATTTTATTGGGGAACTGAGGCTTCAAACCTACGGCGATTCCTCAAAAAATTCTTATACTTAAAGCACTCAATCCACCTTTTATGCTAAGCAATTTAGCCAAGTTAGCAATAATCGCAACTTTAGCCGCAGTTGTAATTGCCTCTGTGTATGTGGCAAATTTGGCGTTAACTTCCCCAGTTGACCCTACTCTTACCACTCCAATGCCGAGTAGCAGTCCAAGCGCAACAGTTTCTACCTCTGCTTCGCCTTCGCCCTCACCGACTCAAAATACTTCTGCAATTTACACGTTCACAGTGACACCAACCATAACAAGTTATGAATCCTACTGGAATGACACTGATTTTAACAA
>CAYMLF010000015.1:0-20612 GCA_964391275.1 uncultured Candidatus Bathyarchaeia archaeon | reverse complement strand
TAGTTCTGAAAGTTGTTGTTTATGTTATCGGTTTTAGTTGTCCTTGTTTTAGCATATAATCTTTGGTTGTAGGCATTTTTTCGTATAGGTCAGTTGATGTTAACACTACTGCTACGTTTTGTTCTGTACTGATTTTTTTTAGCAGATCCAGTAGTAGTGCAGAGTTTTCGTCGTCAAGGCTTGATGTTGGTTCATCTGCAAGTAGTAGGGTTGGATAATTAGCTAAAGCCCTGATCATTGCCACCCGCTGTTTTTCGCCTCCGCTTAAGCTGTCCGGTTGCCTCTCGGCTAGTTTTTTTATTTCAAAGAATTCTAGCAGTTCGTTTGCTCTCTGTTGTCTTTGAGGTTTTTTTATTCCTTTAAGAGCCATAGGTAATTCGATGTTTTCCATGACTGTTAACATGGGTAGTAGATTGAAGAATTGGAAAACTAGTCCCATGTTTTTGAGTCGTAGCTCAGTTTTTTGGTTGTCATTAAGGTTTGATGCGTCTTTTCCGAAGATGTTTAGTTGGCCAGCTGTGGGGTCTTCTAGTAGGGCGATGATTTTGAATAGGTTAGTTTTGCCTACGCCTGATTTGCCTCTGATAGAGACAAAGTCGCCTTGTTTAATCTCTAAGTCTAGGCCTTTAAGCACTTCAGTTGAGCCGAAGCTTTTTTGGATGCCTCTTAATTCTATGATGTTACTTTTTTGCATACACTTCAACCTCGCTGTTAACATAAACTAAGTTGTAGTTGGCAAGTTTATCTGTCCAGTTTTCTGGTAGTTCTCTTGGAAAGCCCTGGCCTAGTACGTAGCCGTTTTTGTACATGGCTTTGTAGATGTAAATTATTTCTGGGGCAGAGCCGTCTTTGGATAGGTAGTTGTAGCCTTGCCAGACATCAACTTTTTTGTTAAAGTATCCGCTTAGAAGAGAAATCATTTTTGAGTCTCCTGCAACTGTTTGGTTGTTTAATGTTTCTGAGACCCAGTTAGCTGCTTGGAATTCGCTTGGTTGGTAGCTGCCGAAGTAGCCTAGGTAGGGGTCGTTTAGTGAAACTGCAGCGTAGACACTATGCACGTTGACTGCTCCGATTGCGAGTATGAGTGTGGCTGCTAAGATTTTTTTGGTTGCAGCTGCTTTTGGGTGTTTGTATGATTTGATTAATCTGTGGATGCCAAGAGCTGTTAGAGCGCATAGGGGTGGTAGCATAAAGTTTAGTGATCTAACTGCGAAGGTTAAGCCTGCAGCTTGATTAGAGAATAGGCTGTAGGCTCCAAACGCAATAATTGGGAGAATCCAGAATGCTGAAACCAGCAGTGCAGGTTTACGTTGATGTGTTTTGGCTAGTCCGTTTGAGATGAGTGGAATAGAAATGATGAATGGGAAACTGACCAGTAAATAGCTGAGTGGCAGTAGCGGTGCAGTTGGGAGTAGCGAAATTTTTGAGGCTGCAAACAGGAGTGCTACAAGTGCGGCGGCTCCTAGGCATCCTTCAAAGATTATGGTGCGTGGTGACTTTTCTTTTTTGAAGTATGTAGCTAAAAATGTGGCTGCGGCTATGGTGAAGATTTGGTATGCGCCTACAGTTAGTAGTTCGTTTGGTGTGGTGTTGTAGCCTCCTAGGGGGTCTGCTGCGAAGACTAAAAGGTATAGTGCAGTGGTTGCTGTAGTGATGGCTGTGAATGTTAGGTTTGTTTTGGTAGAGTTTTTGTTTTTGCTTCTGCTTAGGTGTAATGCAACAGTTATGCTTGCTAAGACTGCTACAGCAAAGAATGCTGTTAAGTGATGAGTTAAAACCAGTGCTACTGATCCTGCAGAAAATAAGAGGGCTGTTTTCCAGTTGTGTTTTAGTAGGAAAACAAGAATTAAAGCTATGTAGATGGGGTTTGCGAAGGTTTCTTTGGTTATGCCTGCAGTGAAAAGTGCGTATGGAAAAGCTACTGATAAAAGAGCTGAAGCAATCAGTGCTACTTGGCTGCTTTCAGTTAGCTTTTTGATTAGTGTATAAAATATTGGGATTGTGAGTGCTGCAGCAATCGGAATCCAAACTGCTAAAGAGGTGATTGGCGGTAGTGCTGTTACTTGGGATGTTATGGTGCCGAATATGCTTGTGATAGGCCAGAAATTGTTGTATCCGTCAAAGAATATGCTGTTTAGCGGGGTTGGTGTGTGCTGCAGCAGCAGTTCGGTTTGTCTAATCTGGTCCCAGCTGTCTACGTGGAAGGGTACACCTGTGATTAATGTGGGTGCGATTCTGATGGCTAAAGCAGCAAGAAACGGAACCAGAACATACAGAGCCCTCTTCATGGTTTAAACTCCGCTCTTACAATATTTACTGCAGCCAAAACTGTTAATACAGCAAAGTTTGCTGCTGGAATCAAAGGGTCAAGCTGAAACTTTAGTGAATGCGACAGAACCTGCAGGTACCCTACTTCTTGAAATCCAAACATGATAGCTGCGCTGGTGGCTGTGCCGATTACTGTGGCTGCAAGCGCCCACGCTGCCATATGGGCAATCAGGTTTAACTTGATTTTTCTTTTAGTAACCCCAATAGAACGTAGAATATCTATGTCTGAGTTGTGTTGTTTAACAAATAAGGTAATGGCTGCAGCTGCTGTTCCGCCTGCAAAAAATAGCACTGCAATCGACAAGACAACAAGTGTGTCTTTGCTTATGCCGTAGCGGCTGAGGTAGCTGCTCATGAATTTCTGGGATTCTTCTACTCCAATGTTTTGTATATTAATTCCTGATTGTGTAATTGGGATTAATGTGTCAAATCTTGGGGTTTCAGTTGGTTTAGGTGAGGTAGGTGTTGTGGGTTCAGATATGTTTTTGAGTGCGTTAAAGATGAGGTTTTGGTTTGTTTGGGTTAAATCAATTTTTGTTCTAATCAACGTGGCGTCATTATAAGTTAAGCCTCTGAGCCATTGGGCTACATAGAGTGGTACAAGGATTTCGTCGTCAAGAGGAGAATCTGAAGTAAAAATGCCTTTGATGGTTAGTTCTACGTATTTCTGTGACATGACGCTGAAGACTACGATTTTTTGGTCTGTTTTTAGGTTGAGTCGTTGGGCTAGGTTTTTTCCGGTTAATGCGTAGTTGGCGTCGGTTAATTGTATGTTTTCGCCTGAGGTTATGGTTATGTTGTTTAGTTTTTTGAGTTCTTGGGGTAAGACTCCTCTGACAAAAACTGATTGGTTGTTGATTACGCATGGTGCAAATGCTTCTGGGCTGACTGCTATTACGCCTTCTATTGTTGCGATGTGGTTTGCTGCTGCAACTGGAACAATGCCTGTAAACGGTGTGTTTCCCAGTTTACTGTAGACTGCTAAGATGTCTTTTTCTTCTCCGACGTAGCTTGTGAAGCCATTATAGAATCCTAGGAAACTGTATGCGGTAGTGGAAAACAGAATTGAAGCTAAAGAAAGAATGGTTATGAGGACAAGTATGCGTCTTTTATGCAGAAACTTTACGCGTAGCAGGTTCACTGTGGGTTTGTCCTCCCTAAAGTTTTTACTGCTTTAAGTGCTGGGTATGCTGCGCCGATAAGTGAAGCAGAAACTGCAATAAAAATGGTGTTTAGTGCTTGCTGGATCTGCATGAATGGTGCTAGTTGTGCGTTGCCCATGAGCCATCTGACTGTGCTGGCGGCTGCTTGTGTGCCTACTATGCCTAATGATACGCCTACGATTGAGCCTATTAGGGCAATAGTTAATGTGACAGCTAAAACTAGGTTTGTTGCTGTACGTTTTTTTACTCCTAGGCTTCTGAGTGTGTAGAGGTCGCTTTCTGCTTCATGCACCACTCTTGAGGCTGTAACGTAGGCTGCTGCTAGTACAACTGCGTAGACTGCTACTGACCAGACATTGATGAAGTTGACTGTTTGAGTGTTAATGTCGCTTACAAACTGGGCTGCTGGTTGTGTGCCTACGATTTTTGTGTTCTGAGGCAGCGTGTTTGTTAGGTTGCTTATGACTGATGGTGCTTTTGCTGGGTTTTTGAGTGTGAATTCGATAATTGAGATTTGGCTGTTTAGGGTTAATTCTTGTAGTGTTGTAAGTGGAATAATCAGTTGGTTATCTAGTTGTTGGTTTGCTCTTGTTATGCCTGTAATGGTTAGTTGGGTGGTTTTGTTGTTTACTGTTAGGGTGATGTTGTCGTTTCTGTTTAAGCCTGCGATGGTTGCTAGGATTGTGCCTGCGTTTGCTTGGTTTGGTTTTTGGCTTGCTGACCCGTTGATGTATGCGTGTTTGTTTTGTAGGTAAGTTTTGATGTCGTCTACTCCGTTTACTTGGACCATGTAGGTTTGTGTGGTTGTTGAGATTGATGCTTTGATGTGTTGCTGTGCGTTTGCGTTTTTGATTTCGGTGTTAGTTTTGATTTGGTCTATTATTTGGTGGTTTATTTTGCTGTCTGAGATTGCGGTTGCATCTTTGCTGGTTACTATGTAGGTTTGGCTTGCAGTTGACAGTTGAGCAATCGCTGTTGTTTGGGCAGATATGTTGTTGACTAAACAGTTAATTGACGTTAACAGGGCAATCAGCAGTGCAATGGCAAGGATGGCTGATGCTGTGCCTTTTTTTTGGAATAACACTTTGAATGTTAACGTCTGCATTTTTGTTTCAGACCATTTTTTTAGCGTGCAGGGGCAGTTACGTTAAGCCAGAGTTGCCCCCATCTTTCATGGTAAATGTTTTGGTTTAAGGTTTGATTGTAAATCCAGAGTTCAAATATTATTCTCTGGTTGTTGCCTGGTTCAGTCATGGTTATTTGTATGGGGAATGTCCAGGTTTGGTTATGTTCTAGCAGTTGACTGTACTGCTGGGTTGGTTGTTTAGGTGAAGGGTTAATTTGGGTGTTGTTGTCTCCGGTTTTAACCATAAAGGTGTAGTAGATTGGTTGGTTCATGTGGTTGCCTATGTAGCCGTATAGGTTTATGGTTTCAGTGGCTACGACTACTGAGGGGTAATCTCCCAGTTGCATGTTAGGTCCCAGAACACCTAGTTCAGAGAATTGTTCACCCGTGTTTTTAGGTAATATAAAGTTTGATACAGATAGGAATGCTGCAAGAATCATGACAGCTAAAACTATGGCGAATAGTTGTTCTGCTGTAGCATAGATTGCGCCTTTTTTTTCTGTGTTTTTAGCTGTTTTAACTTTGTTTTTTCCTCTGATTTTGATCCATGTTTTCCAATACGTTTTTGGTCCTAGCCTGTAGATGATGATGGCTATGACTATGATGGATGCTGCAGTGACTATTGGTATGACTGGTACATAGTTCTGTGCTTGCTGCTGTAGGGTGTTTGCTTGCTGAGTTACTTGCTGCAGTATTTCTTTAGCTTGATTAGCCAATGTTTCAGCTTGCTGTGGGTTGGTTTGTATTATGTTTTGGGCTTGGGCTGTGTAGTTTACTGCTTGATTGAATTGTTCAGTTAAGCTTTCTGTTTGTGCGCCTGCTTGGTTTGCGTTTAAGATTGCGTTGTAGGCGCTGTAGGCCATGTTTTGGGCGTCATTTATTGTTTGGGTTTGGCATTGAACTTGGCTTGTTGCCAGTGTTGATGCTGCAATTAGCAGTAGTGCGATAAGTGTTTTTGTTGACGGCTTCATGGCTTTCTCTCTTTTTTTGAGAATAATCATGGTTAGCATAAGACATATATAAAAATTGGTAGAGCCATATCTTTGTATGGTTAGATGATTGTAGCATGGGCGCGGATAATTCGAAGGTTGTTTTGGAAGCTGCAGAGTCGCTGGGTCAGCCTACTGTTAATGAACTTGTAGGTTACCTCACTAAGCATTGTGGCTTAAAGTTTAATGATGCTGCCCGCGAAGTTTATGTTCAGTATAAGCGGGGTGGGCTTAATCTTCAAGATGCTAATCCGTCGTCTGGTTTTGGTAGTTACCTGTTTAATGTGGAGAATGCGTGGTTTTGGGGTGTTAGTGTTTTAGTTGCGGTTTCGTTTGCTGTTGTTTTTTTGGTGAATGCTTCTGTGCTGCTTTATGTTCGGTATGTTTTAGGTGGGGTTTTTGTGCTTTTTTTGCCTGGTTATTTGCTTATTTCTGCTTTGTATCCGCGTAGTGGAGAGTTAGATGGGTTGGAGCGGGTTGCTTTGTCTGTTGGTTTAAGTCTTGCTGTTGTGCCTTTGGTTGGTTTAGTGTTGAATTATACGCCTTGGGGTATACGTCTTGAACCCATTATGGTTGCTTTAGCTGCTTTATGTTTAGCTTTAGCTGTTGTTTGTGTAGTGCGTAGGTTTAGGTATTACCAGTTGAGTTTAAAATGAACAGGTTTTTGTGGGTTTTTGTGGCTTAAAAGATATTAGGCGCTGTCGGCAACTTTAACAGTTCATATATTAATTAATGGAGAAATATGGCAAGCGAGGTGTACCTGAGTTAGCCGGTAAAAATGTTTATGGTGTACTTGCATCTGGGTTACTGTTAGCTGGTGTACTGCTATGTGTAGTTGCGTTTCTGCTTTTTCAGTCTGTACCTTTAACTGCGCTTGGGTTCTCAACCATAATAGTTGGAGTGGTTTCTTATGGTGTTTCTAGGGGTCAACCAAAGCTTCCGCCTCAGGCAATAGATTTGCTGTTGCAGTCTAGTGTAGAGAATGTTTCTGCTTTAGTTGAGGAAATCGGTTTAAAAGCTAAGGCTGTTTATTTGCCTTCGTCTTTGACTGGTGATAAACCTAAGGCTTTGATACCTATAGATGAGTCTGTGGAGTTTAGTGGAAAATCTGTTCCTAACCGGTTGATTGTGAAGTTTGGGTTGAAGCCTGAAGCTATGGGTTTGCTTGTTATTACTCCTGGTTCAGCAGTGAAGGGTTTAGTTGAGCCTAAAGTGGATTGTTCAGCAGGTGACGTTGAATCTTCGTTGTCTTCTGTTCTTTTAGGTACTCTTGG
Source organism: uncultured Candidatus Bathyarchaeia archaeon (assembly GCA_964391275.1). Classification (GTDB taxonomy): domain Archaea; phylum Thermoproteota; class Bathyarchaeia; order Bathyarchaeales; family Bathycorpusculaceae; genus Bathycorpusculum. The sequence continues at coordinate 13,732 of CAYMLF010000015.1, read as the reverse complement.
TTTAGCTGATGGAGTCCGCGTGGCGTTTGATGAGGATCGGGTTTTGGTTGAAGTTGCTAATCCTTCTTTTAAGGATTATAAAATGTGGATTTATGAAAGTTTAGGGTCTCCTGTAGCTTCGATTTCTGCTTCTGTTGTAGCTGAAGTTCTTGATTTGCCTGTTAAGGTAGTAAGTGAAGAGTTCAGTCGAGGTAAGTGTTTGTTAGAGTTAAAAGTTGTGAGGTTAAGCATCTGAAGGTTGCGGAGCGGTACCTGTTTTCTTTAGCAGTGACTTATGGTTTGACTACTTTTTTTTTAGCTTTTTTTAGTTCTAACACACTGGATTTGTATGTTTCTGTTTTTATTGTGGAGTATTTTATTGTTACTTTGTTGCATACGCCGCTGAATCCTAAAACCCAGAAGGTTACTGGTTTGTTGGGGTATGGGCTTTTTGCGGTTTTTGTTTTGATTGTCTCATTTAAGGTTTTTGAGATATTGGGTGTAGGCGTGATATGAAGGCTACAGTGACTGTTCTGGTTTTTGTTTTGGTTGCGTCTATGTTTATGCCTCTTGGTTTGGTGTCTGCTGAGTTACCTCATGTTCCTCATGAGGATCCTGCGCAGGCTGAGAGTATGTTGGATTCGTTGTCTTTTTTGAGTCAGTATTTGCAGGTTTTTTCTTTAATGTCTCAGAGGCAGTATCAGAATGCTAGTGAATTAAGTGTGTTGCTTAGTCAGATTTCTGTGCCTGCTGATTTAAGTTACATAATAAGTAGGTATAATGATTTGACTCAGCAGTTGATAGAGCAGTTAAATGATTTAGATGTGACTTTGAATCGTGTTTCGGTTCTGCTTAGTCAGTATAGGCTTGATGAGGCTGGTCCTGAGCTTGATCATGCAGGTGTAGTGGTTGTTAAAGCAGAGATTTTGTTGGGTGATTTGGTGGATGCTACGTCAACTGTTATTAGTCGTTTAGGGGTTTTGGCTGCGCCTGCTGAAAGTGAGGTGCGTCAGGTTTATGGTGAGCTTCAGCGGATGATTGAGCGGCTTAAAGATTTGCTTGATCAGTATTATGCTCTCTTAGAGCAGGCGAATCGGGATTATGAGCAGGTTAAATCTCAGAATCTGCATCCTACCCGTTTATCTATGTATTTGAATTCTTCTAAAGTTGCTGTAGGCGGCTACTTGAGTGCGTATGGAGTTTTGTTTGCGGGTTCTACTCCTTTAGGTGGTAGAGGTATAACAGTTTATGTGGATGATGTTGCAGTGCAGAAGGTTTCTACTCAGGTGAACGGTGAATATAGGGTTGTGTTTAGGGTTCCGCATAAGTATGTGCCTTATGTTACAGTGAAGGCAGCTTATAGTTCAGAAGGCAGTGACAGAGGCACATTTTATGGTTCAGCGAGTCCAGCTCAGAAAGTTGCTGTTATCTACTATTCTACGGTGCTTGATGTTTCAGTGCCTGATGTTGGTTATCCTGGGTTAGCTTTAGCTGTTAGGGGCACTGTGACTTCTGAAGACGCTTTTCCGCTTCAATCCCGTCAAGTTAAGGTTTTTTTAGATAACAGTTTGGTTTTTGAGCAGTTAACAGATGTAGGCGGCGGGTTTTCAGGTCAGCCTATAGTTGATGTGGGCGCTAAACTTGGTAACCACACTCTGAAAGTGACTGTGGATCCTCAGGGAATGTATGCAGGTGCAAGTTTAACACGTAACTTTAGTGTCCAAAAAATGCCTATATACCTTCAAGTGGATGCGCCCAAGTTTATTGTTTCACCCTCAACTTTTGAAGTAACTGGTGTAGTAACTACTGAGGCTGGTCCATTGCGTAATGCGAAGGTAACAGTTAGGTTTGCAGATTACGAGGCGTCTGCTACTACTTTGAGCGATGGCACATTCAGTTTTATGGTTGAGGTGCCTATAACTTCTTTGTTTGCAGGTAACCAAAACCTTCAGGTGACTGTTCAGCCAGCTCAGGTTTGGCGTGCGTCTGTAACTGAGACTGTTTCAGTTTTTGTTTTAAACATTGTCAGTGTTGCTTTAACTTTGGCTGCTATAATTTCAGTAATTACTGTGTTAGGCTTCAGGTTTAGTCGCAGTGGAAGCAGAAAAGCTGGTTCTTCATCTGTGTTTGAGGTTTCTGAGGTTCCGTTTGAGCCTGCTGCTGTTGCCTCTGAGGTTTTGCCTTTAAGTAAAGTAAAGCTGGTGGGTCTTAAGGCAAAAGTAGTTAAAGCCTACATTGAAGCCCTAAATGCTGTTCAGTCTTTTACTGGTTTGAGTTTGTTGTTTAACATGACGTTGCGTGAATACTTGCGTGCTGCAGAGCCTAAACTTGGGTCTGTGGCAGTGGAGTTTTCAGAGTTAACTGCCCTGGCAGAAAGAAGCCTTTATTCGCCTTATATGCCAACAGATCAAGATTTAGCTTATGCAGAAAGTTTAGCAGAAAAAGTTAGGGAGGCGCAGTTGTAGTGTCGTCAAATAAAACCTTTCTTGCCCTTATACTAATCATACTTCTGAGTTTAACTGTGGCAGTATGGTTTTATCCGCCTAACGGAGACTTCAGAGTTGAAAATCCGTTTTGGAATGGGCTTTCAGTTTTAACTGATCAAACTTTGGCTGAGCCGGTTAGTTCCATAAGTGATTTGCCTGAGAGCGGTGCAGGAACAGTTCTGTTTATGGTGCCCTACCTTCAGTACAGCTTCGAGGAGCTTAACCAAATCCGCAGTTACGTTTCCACAGGAGGAACCCTTATTTTAGCTGATGACTACGGCTATGGAAACCAAATTTTAGACAGCTTAGATTTGAATGTAGAGTTTTCTGGTGAAGTGCTGCTGGATCCCCTGTTTAATTACCGTGGTAAGTGGTTGCCGAAAATAGTTGATTTTGAAGATTCAGCTGCGTCTGCAAATGTGAGTAGTGTAGTGTTTAACCACGCAACAGTTCTAGAGTATGTGGAGGATTTGGATGTGATTGCTTACTCGTCTAGTTTTAGTTTTCTTGATTTAGATGGTGACGAAGCATGGAGTGACGGGGAGCCGTATGGTCCGTTTCCAGTTGCAGCCACCACAAGTTTTGGTGCAGGCAAACTAGTTGTTGTTTCAGACCCCAGTTTCCTCATTAATGGGGTGTTATCTTTGGATGATAATTTGTTGTTTACAGCTAATTTGGTTTCGTTAGGCGGTAACCTTGAAGTTTACATAGACCAGTCTCATTTGTCCCAGTCGCCTCTGGACCAAACTAAAGCTTACTTGGCAGTTGTTTATGGTTTAGTGGCTACGCCCTTGGGAACGTTAACCTTAATAGTTTTGGTATTGGCATTAACATTAATACCGTTTTGGAAGAGACGTGAAAAACCATGAGTAACCAACCTGAAACTAGTAGCATCCCACAAAAGATTCTGAATGAAATGTCTAAAGTAGTAGTCGGCAAAACAGACATCAAAGAACTCTTGCTTGTTGCGTTGTTAAGTGAAGGTCACCTCTTAATTGAAGGTTACGCAGGCACTGCAAAGACTTTGTTGGCGAAAACTTTTGCGCAGGTTATAGCAGGAGAGTTTAAGCGTATCCAGTTTACTCCAGACATGTTGCCTGCTGACGTCACAGGCTTTAACGTTTATTCTCCAGATGGCAGATCCAGGTTTGTTGCTGGTCCCTTATTTGGTAACATAGTGTTGGCTGATGAGTTGAACCGTACTACTCCACGTACTCAAGCAGCTTTAATCGAGGCGATGCAGGAGAAGCAGGTGACAATTGAAGGTGCCACTCATCCCCTGTCAGATGTTTTTATGGTTATCGGCAGCCAGTTGCCTTATGGTTCAGAAGGCACTTATCCTTTGACTGAGGTGCAGTCTGACCGTTTTATGTTTCGGGCTTGGAGTGAATATTTAGGTGGCCAAGATGAGCAGCAGGTTTTGTCCATGGTTGACTACATAGAGAACCCTGATATTTCGATGGTTGCTAGGCTTCCTGAAATAGTTGAGCTTCAGGGTAGGGTGAAAAAAATTCATGTTTCAGATCAGATACGGCAGTACATAGTTGCCCTGATACAGGCGTTGAGAGGGGACCCTGATGTTGTTGGTGGACCAAGTACTCGTGCTAGTGTTGCTTTGCTGAAAGGTTCAAGGGCTTTGGCGTTTTTGAGGGGCAGAGACTATGTTTTACCTGACGATGTTAAAGAATTAGCTATTCCCGCTTTGATTCACCGGGTCCGCTTGAAGCCTGAAGCTGAAATGGAGAATGTGACTCCGAAAATGGTTGTTTTACGTGCCCTACAGGCTGTTCCTGCTCCCACAATCCAGTGGCTAGATGAGTAATAAATGAAGACGTCAACTACTGAGAAGGTAACACGTGCCTACTTAGTAGTTCTACTTGTACTTGCGCTGCTGGTTTCTTCCCCGCTAAATTTTGTTCTATCCTTGAGTCTGCTGATTCTGCAGTTATTTGTTGCTTTTAAACCTCAAGCAGCCGGGTTGAACTTGGTTTTGACAGTGGCAACTTTGGTTTTGGCTCCGCTTGCTATACCTGACTTGTTTGGAGTCTACACAGTGCTGCTTGTGATTCCAGCAGTTTACCTTTTAAGTCCAAGCCTAAAAAAGTACGCTTCAACAAAAACCCCAACTTTTAGTGGTGTAGGTAGACGGGCAAGTGCAACTCTGAAGCATTTGTCTTTAGGTTTGTTTTTGGTTTTTGTCTGTTCAGTCATAGTTTGGAACTTCAACTTAATCCTAATCACGTCTGTGTTGCTTGTTTGTCTTGGCGGCTTAGTTTGGTATGTTCTGCGTAAAGTGCCTAAGAATGCTTTGGTTGAGGATCGGTCGTGGAGTAGGCTTTTGGTTGGAGAAGCCGAAACAAGAACTTTTAACATCTCAGCTAAAGCTGAAACTGGTTTGTTTGTGCATTTGGAGCCTGTAAACAGCTGGGTTAAAGTTGAGCCGAAAAATTTTTTGTTGCCCCCCAAAACAGCTGTGGAGGCAACAGTGGTTTTTGCTCCGCCTTTAGCTGGGCCCTCAAAGCTTAAGGTAAACGCGGTTGCAGCTGACTTCTGGGGGCTAGTGGAGACCAGTCAAATTTTGGCGCCGTTAGAGTTACATATCATACCCAGAGCAAAGTTTGCTCAGTGGCTTGCCAAAAAGTATCTTGAACAAGCATCTTTTGGTGCAGGCTTAAACATTTCTGTTCAGAAATCCACAATTAGAGTGGCTAAGCGTGGTGTTGAGTTCCATTCAACTCGGCTTTACCAGTCTGGAGACCGCTTAAAAGACATAGACTGGAAACACAGCTACATGCTGGGCGACTTAATAGTTAAAGAGTACTCTGGAGGCTTAGGTAACGCTGCAGTAGTATTAGTTGATTTAGTTGCCCAAGATGCTGATTCAGCTGACAAGTTAGCTTACAACTTGGTTATGGCAGCGTTAACTTTGGCTGCTGAAGGCATACCCACATCAATCGCAGCTTACACCACCAGCCAAGTGGTAGCAGTGACCCAGATGATGGCTTCCCGTGAACTAGTAAAAAAAGCCCTGTCCCTAACAGAAAAAATTGTGATTGAAGCGCCTAAGCAAAAGATTCTGGGAACCGCTAGTCTGCGAAGTGTCAAAAGTTATGTTACACGTTTAAACAGGCTGCAGTCTGCGTCAGCTCAAAACCTGTCAACGATATTAAAGTTTGAAGCAGACGCTATAGAGCAAACAGCCAAAACCCACCCATCCACCCAGGCGTTAACCACTGCTTTAAAGGGACTGTCTGGGTCAGCAGTCCTAACAGTAGTGTCCTCAAATGAGTCTGAAGTCCTAACTTTGAACTTGAATAGGCTACAGGAAAAAGGTTACAGCGCAGTAACAGTTAACACAAAAAACTAGTCTGTATTAGTTTTCTTTTTCCAATTTTGTTTTTTGTTGTTTGCTGCTTTTTTGTTAATGTTTTTCGTTTTAAATTTAATTTTTTGATTTATTACAGTGTTTTTGTTGCTTTTTTCATCTATGTTTTCAATGGCTGTTTTCTTGCCCATCTGTACGAGTTATTTTTTGATTCAAATATGTTTTTTTGATTTATAATTTGTTAACAGATTTTTTTTAGCTGAATTTTTTGTTTCAAATATTAAATGAGTGATTTGCACAAGTTTTTTATGTGATATCATACGACTATTTAGTCTTAACAAGGTGTAATATTTACGGGTAAAGAGCTCAAAGAGCATGGCTTAAACAGTGTACTTACTAGATTTGATTTAGCGAAGCTCAGAAAAAAAGCTATACGCGCAGGCGTATGGTTCAAATCGTTGCCTCGGATAGACAGAGTGCTTGTTGATTTAACAATACAAGTTGCTGATAGTATTCGCAGTTCAATGCTTGCCAGAAGCATAAGTGCAGTCGTAGGTAAACTGGAAGGGTTGCTTGAGAGCAAAATCTCGTGTTTAGCTAGAACCGTTGGGAAATCTTTAGCTGAAAAACTCAGTGCTTTAGCTCAGAGCTGGGGGTATTCCTCAGCAAAAAACTGGGTTCATAGCAGATCGTTTGCGGTTTATTTAGCAGTGATGGAGACCAACAAATGACCTGCATCACAAAAAATTTAGTGTGTTTCAGAATTAGAATTGTCAGTGGTAAGTAAAGACCAAGTTACAATAGTTATCCCAGTTAAAAACGAAGAGTTAGCCATAGCCAAAGTTATAACTGAACTGCTAGAGGAAGGCTACCAAAACATTTTGGTAGTTGACGGCTACTCCTCAGACCAAACCCAACAGATAGTAAACGGGCATAGTAACATCAATTTTATCTGTCAACACGGCAAAGGCAAAACCGGCGCCGTAAAAACCGCAATAGAGCGCGTAACCACCCCCTACATGCTCCTAATAGACGGCGACTTTACTTACCCCGCAAAAGACGTTGAGCACCTCTTAGCTCACTGCAGCAGCTACGCCCAAGTAATAGGCGTACGTGATAAAAAACACATTAGCCGCATTCACCAGTTTGGCAACAAAATCATAACCTCCACATTTAACCTTCTGTTTGGCGCACACATCGCTGACGTCTGCTCAGGAATGTACCTGTTAAACACTCAAGTGGCTAGGGAACTTGAACTAAGCAGCAAAGGGTTCATAACAGAAGTAGAAATCGCTTCCCAAACAGCAGCCCACCACAACATAGCTGACGTGCCCATAGGATACCGAGAAAGAATAGGAAAAAGCAAACTCTCAACAATAAACGGCTTCGGCATACTAACATCCACAATAAAACTATCCCGGAAACACAACCCAATCCTATTCTTCTCCACCCTTGCCAGTACAGCGATTCTTCCCGCAATAGGCATACTAGGATGGGTTCTCTATCGACAGTACATAGCTGGAGTTTGGCACAGCGGATGGGGGCTAGTAGGCGTTTTACTGCTGTTATTTGCCACACAATCAATAGCAGTCGCTGCAACATCCGCTCTATTGAAAAGAATGGAACACAGAATTACCACGCGTATAAGCAACAGAGAGAACAAATAATCAACATATCCCTCACGTAGGCTCTATGAATGCTGGCTGAAATAGACAAGCCGGAAGTTAATCTGGTTACGCTAAGGAATCCAACACCTGCCCGTTACTCAAAAATGTTTAATAGCTTAAAAAAGCGTTTTAAAGCTAACCTTGTAACAGGAACCTTAGTTCCAACCATACATTTGAATATGGGCGTAGGAACAGCTTTTTCTTATCTGAGCCTTTTTGGAAAAAGCCTCTACAATACCAAAAGAACAATAGTTGACATAAACGCTCTATCAAGTGCTCGCCTTCAAATACGTAAAAACCTAATTGTTGATTTCAGAACACCATTTTCCTATGAACTTAACTGGCTTGGTCATGGTCTTCTTTCTACCCTTGCTAAGACAAACGAAAATGCACTCAAGAACGTCGGCATGGTTATTGCTGCAAACGAGCGTATGGCTGAATATTGTGCTAGTTTAGGCGCCCAAAAAATTGTTGAAATACCCAACTATCCAACGAAGGACTTCAAGCCTTCAATTGACCCTTCAGAGTGGAAGATTAAAAACGGGATATCAAAAAAATTGGTTCTTTTTACGGGTGGAGTTCGTTTAAGAGAAATTTATGGATTAGATATGCTTTTAGAAAGTTGGTCGATAGTTGAAAAAAATTCAGATGATGCTGTGTTAGTAATCCTTGGTGATGAAGCAATAGATTATATCAAATCCAAATGTCGTTTTTACGACCTTAAAAATATAATACTTCCTGGTATTGTAAGCAAGAAAAATGTCGCCAATTGGATAAACTGCGCTGATTTATGTCTCGCACCCAGGACACCTGGCTTTTCAGATTACTTCTATAACTTTAAAGATTCAACGAAAATATCCGAGTATGCTGCTCTTAAAAAACCGGTTGTGGCGGCTTGCTATGCTCCCTCAAATCAATATTTGTTAGTAGAAGCAAGCCCAATAACCTTTGCTGAAGGTATATTCAAGGGGTTAGATGGAAAAATACCTTCATCAGAAGCCCATTTCTGGGAAGAAAATGAGCAGCACTTGCTTGATTCGATTGAAAGGTTTTGGTTTAATTGAATAGATTTGACAAAATAGAACTAACTTCGAGTTATGGTGATTGAAATGCTAAAAATAGACAAGCAAAATCTGATGCAAAAAATAAATGATCGCAATGTAAGGGTCGCTGTTGTTGGGCTTGGCTATGTTGGGCTCCCCACAGCAGCGCTTTTTGCCAACAAGGGTTTTAGCGTAACAGGCATTGATGTCAACGCCTCCCTTGTCCAAAAAATTAACAACTGTCAAGTAGACACGAAAGAGGTTGGTTTAGACGAGATAATTATCACTGCTTATAAGAACGGCTATTTTAACGCAGTTGTTTCCCCTTCAAAGATGTTAGAGGAAGCTGATGTTGTAATTGCCTGCGTTCAAACACCTGTTGATAGTCAAGGCGATGCTAACTTAACCTTTCTCAAGGGTGCAATTGAAGAAATTGCTCGAAACTTAACAAAATCTAAGTTAATTATTATCCAGAGCACTGTCCCCCCCAAGACATTCGAAACTCTCATAGTGCCTACCCTTGAAAAAATTAGCGGATTGCGCTGTGGAGCCACTTTTTGGTTAGCGTATTGCCCTGAGCGGTTAGCTCCTGGTAGCAGTTTAGAGGATTTAATGATGAATAGTCGTTTGATTGGAGCATTTGACGATGAAAGCGCCATTTTATCCAAAGTAGGCAATCGGCAAAAAGCATGAAAGTATTATTATTTATGCCTTATATAGCAACGCCCTCCACTGGTGTTAATACTGTCTCGTTTAACATTTTTCAGGGCCTCTTACAAGAAAGTGCACAATTAGAAAAATTTGGGCTGGATGTACTTGTAGTTTCAAATTCTGCAGACAAGATAAGTCCCCCTACAACTTTGAGTCTATCTGAAAATGTAGAGTTGTTAAGCTTCAAAAAACTTCCCATTACCACTTTGATGGGTGATCTTGACTGCTTGGTAAGAGTTTTAAATAGAAAACAGATTATGGCTGAAATTGCTCTTATTCATAGTCATGATATCTGGTTTACTTTTCCTGCTACATACACTTTTAGGGGTCCTATTTTTCATAACATTCATGGGTTACCTTGGAAAGAAGTGTACCTTACCAACTCTATGAGCGGTGCTTTTTCCAATCGGATGAGGACTTTAAGGAAACAACTTATTAAGAAATCCAATAAAGTTTCCTTCGTATGTATTTCCCCTTATGTTTATAATGAGGTAAGAGATTTCTTAGGAATAAAAAAGAACCTTAGAATAATTCCTGATCCACTTTCCGAAGATGTTTTTAATGTGACTAAACGAGTAAAGCAAGGGTTGATTTTTTACCCAGCTAGATTAATTCCACGCAAGAATCATATCGTTTTGATACGAGCATTGGCTCATCTAAAAGGAAAAGCTGTTTCTGATTTCACACTTGCTTTAACAGGAAACATAGAGGACACGAAGTATTTTAGACAAATAATAACCGAGATAGAAAAAAATGACCTTAGTAAAAATGTGTTATTTCTTGGTAAAATTTCTAGAGAAAAATTACTTGATTTGTATTCTCAAGCACATGTCGTGGTTCTAACGTCACTTGAGGAATCTTTTTCCCTTGTAGTTGCCGAGGCTATGGCGACTGGGACTCCTGTTGTAGCTTCACCTGTTGGAATTGTGCCTGATGTTATTAAGGATGGAAAAAACGGGTTGATAGTCGATCCAACAAACCCAAAAGATATAGCGGATAAACTTTTCCTTTTGTTGAACGATAATGTTTTAAGCAGGACAATTGGTGCTGCCGGTCAAGACGTAGCAAAACAGTGGTTGCCTAGGAGAGTTGTAAATGACCTTATAGCTCTCTGGAGAGAGAAAATTGAATAATAAACTAATAATTATTTTCATTTTTTTGATTCTTTCTATTCCATTGCTTAATTATCTCGCTTTCGAAGATATCTCAGGTGACCCATTTGTTGCCCATGTTATTGTTCCCGCATATGTTTTGGATAAGACTAACAGTATATCTGGCGTTACTGAATATATTTCGAGCACAAACGAAAATTTAGAAAAAGATACATGGGTTTGGCAGGACTCAACAACCTCTTTGTTGGAAGGAGGCGTTATAGGCAGCACAATTGTACTTTTTGCCTTGGGCTCGATTACTGGGATTGACTTTCAGGTACTCGGCAGCTTACCTATTCCATATTTATTTTATAGTCTCCTATTTTTTATACTTGTTATTTGGATTATAAAATGCCTAACTTCACAGAATAAAGAAATCACTAAAGGGACTGCCATTATAGTCGGTGTAATAATCGCAACGGTCTTTTTGGACTTTTACTTTAATGTTGCCTTTCATAAACTTCTCGGTTTTCAATATCATGCGATCGCTTGGATTGCATACCTGGCGATAGTTTACTTATTTTTCAATGGTTTGAGTACTCATTTCGATTGGAAAAAAATAAGCTTAATAATAATATTGTTTGGGCCTCTGGTGTTAACTCATTATAGGTTTCCGGCTCTAATTATTTTTGATTTCACGAGTTTGGCCCTTATTTTTCTATTTCTGGGCCTATTTACAAACAACATTCTACTAAAAAATAAAGCTAAAAGAATTGCCAAATTATCAGTTATATTGACTATAATAGCGAGTTATAGCGGGTATTATTGGTATTTGTTAGGGTCAAGAGGAAGCAGCTTTTTTGATTTCAATTTTTTATTTACTTATATTGGATCCGTAATTACATTTGAGAAACTAGGAGATGCAGCAGAATTTTCGCAGACATTCCAAGACGTATATGCACTTCCGTGGAAGTATGTATTTTATATACAAGCTGCCCTTTTTCTAACCTTAACATTGGTTTTATCTTTGATCATTTTACTAAGGGTAAAACATAAAGAGGTAAGCACTTTAGATTTCATATTTTTCTGGGGTCTGGGATCAACCATTTTTATGAATTTGTCCTATTTTATGAACTATAAGGGGTACACGGGGCTTGGCCTTTATGAGGTATATTTATTTCTATTGTTCTCTCTAGTTTTATGGGTTCCTCTACGAAATCAAAGATTTAAATTACGCAAAATAGCAAAATATGTATCTTTTGCATTAGCGGTAATAACTATTGTTAACGTTGCCTTTGGAGTAAATTCCTCTTTAAGATTTGATTCTTTTTCTAAACAGGCAACAAATGATGCTGAATCTGCTTATCCTTTTTTGATGCAGTATATTAGCGGGTCAGGGGAGATTTTTGCCTCGTCTTTTCCAGTTTCCGCTGCCATGTATCAATTCTTTGCTAAATCAGATTTGCAAATTATTGCCAAAACTGGTTTCAGGCCTATAGCTTCTGAAGTCATTACTTTTAGATCTAATGGTAACTTTTCAATGTTGAGCGATTCATTAACCAAATTAAACGATTTCTTATTTATAACGAAATATGAAGCTATGCATGGATTGAGTACTGATGTAATAGGCTATAGTTCTAGCATATCATCAAATGAAACGCAGGTACTCCAAAATAAGTTTATATCTGATAAATCTCTTATTTATAATTCCGGTGAAGCCCTTATTTTTAGTTTTGACTAGCTCCAAAATAGTGGTGAATGTGCAGAATTTCCATTGTATGGGCGCTTAGATTCTATGTCTTGGAGGTTTTTGGGGGTAGATAAATGACTTTTTTGGTTGTTTGCAGCTGAGTACGGAGTCGTTCGATGTTGCTCATGGCTGTAGCGGTTGAGGCTGTCAGATACGTTATGGGGATTAACCTGGAGGGTCTTATGTAGAGCAAAATACTACTCCAAATCAGCAGACTAGTGCCGATAATCGCAAAACTGGAGACTGTTGTATATCGATAAAGCAATAAAGAACAAGCCCACAGTGAGCAATGGAAACGCAGACAAATGAATCAAAGACGTCTGTCTCTTCAAGCGATTACCTACTTCCTAGCGATGTATTAAGGACGGACAAGTATAATTCTCTTAGGGGACATCAACCACAAACCCACATAAGCACCATCGATGGCTGGATCTATACTTCAGACCAATGTCAGCGGACCCTTGCATCATACCTGAATGAATTATGGCCCTGTTGATGCGGAAAACCAATAAGGCGCAGTAATTTTTTTCCAATCTCGCCAAAGCAGACAGTAGGTGTAGACGCTAAAATGGTGAATGTCTATTTCATTGTAGAAAATGCTAAGGTAAATTTTTTGCATTAACAAACTGTACGCAAATAATTTCCAATTGTATGTAGTTATGGCAACGAAATAATAAAAAAGTCTACAATCTAAACGCAATATGGACTGTTAATGCAGAAAATTTTGTGCTTAATATTCAATCTGGCGTAACTCTGAAAAACCATGATAGCTCAAACAACATAGACCATCCTGTATAGAGCAATATACCTGATTTTTTCTAAGATCAAATATCATTGAATGCAAAATGTATATAACAAATAATAATTTATGGGGCACTAACGCAAAAGATTATGGTGCCACTAACAGTTTAACATACAGCAGCCTGATAATAACGGCTATAACCCCAAAGGTAATCATCCAAGCTCATTTCTTGGTAACAATCAGACAAAAATAATCAAAAGTACAATGACAAGTAGATGGGTACATCAACTATGGCTCCCAAAACCGCTAATTATTACAGGTGGTAATGTCACTTCAATACCTAAAAACGGGCAAACAACAGGCTTAACAAGCTGAACAACATTGCTAGAACCAAAGGATACCTTCAGCATCATTTTCACATCACTCCCCAACAATAAGGTGCTTTAGTGAGTAGGTGTGATCATCTCAACTTTACTTAAGCCAAATATGTCCAAAGCGTCTTGAGACAACTATTTAAATTAGTAACTGAGCAAGTGAATGCTCAAGAGGTAAAAACCTAGTGAAAAATGAAATATGGAGAAATATTTGCTTCGAAAAAAGGCACTATTGGAACAAAATTTCTCATACAATACGTTTCCTTTTCACGCGATTATCTAATGTAGAAACAAACGGATATAATTGACAAAAATGTGGAGATAGTGGTAGATCGACTGGCTACGGTCTTTTTAGGAAAACACGTGCGAGTTCGTAGACACTCAATTATATGGTGCTGCCAAAAAGGGTATTGCATATTGGCGCAAAAGGTGAACGCTTAAATACTGCTAGTTTAATATCACCATTATGTCTATTGAAGCCATAAAGCGCTTGTTATTATCAAAAATTATGGTTGTGTCTTCTAATCGGCTAGCTTTCCTATGTAACCGCTATTCTAACGATTG
>CAYMLF010000014.1:0-21986 GCA_964391275.1 uncultured Candidatus Bathyarchaeia archaeon | reverse complement strand
CTGTTGCTCTCGCAATAGGCCCTATCCTCTATAAAAAGCAGCCAAGCATTTGAGTTAGCATTGGCAGCATGGATAGTAGCTTTTTTTCTAGTTAACATGTCAGGTATCATTCGATGTTTTTCTTAGATGATGCTGTTAAAGTCAAACCTTATATAGCGATACATAAGAAATGTATCTTCCCAGAAAAGAATCGAAACCTCAGGAAAGGAGAAGGTTTTAATGAATAAACAAGAAGCAACCTCATACCTTAAACTAATCCTCACCAGATGCCAAATATCGCCCGAAGCATTTGTACTAATTGACCCCTCACCCAGCAACGAAGTTAAAGGCTACAGAATAGGATTAAAAGCAAACATAGACGACGAAAGCATGCAAAAAATAGATTTAATCCTAAAACAAAACGGCTTAACCATAGTAAACGAGAAAGGAAAAGTGGTTATCTCCAGCAGAACTTAATGACCAATCTTAAACTTGGTGTTACATTTACTGCACGTATAGATAGCTAACGTGAAGTATTCGTTTTCCAGTTTTTTGTCAGCAACATCCACCTTGTCTCCGCATCTTGGACAGTTAGCCATACAAGCCCTTCATTCATTTCTCCTTCATTACGCAAGCGACAAATAAAAAACCGTGTTGGTTCACAGTTGATACAACACTTGGTAATACGAATTAAGCATTCACTTCTTGTGCAATCCACTACCAACTTGGGGTTTTCAATTCCATTCAATAGAAGACGTCTACTTCAGGGTCCTTTTAAGAACCAACACTGCTATAGCAAAAAAGATTACAGTAAACAATACCAGAGCAACACCATCAACAACAAGAGACAGAGCAACTATTTGCCCAGTTGTCGCTTGATGAAGCATATCAACCGCGTACGTTATCGGAAGCAGGTAAGCTATGACCTGCAGAAAATTTGGCATAGCTGCAATTGGAATAAACACGCCTCCAAGAAAAACCATGGCAACGCGGATGAGGGTTGCTGGAGGCATGGCTTGAGGCACATCTTGAAAGGGTGTTGAGATGCATATGCCTAAAGCTGAAAATGTCAAAGCTGAAAGTAAAATTCCAGCGGCAAAGAGGAGGGGGTTTGCTATTGAAGCTTCAGGCAGTAGCAGGGCAATAGCCATGTACCCTATGGATAAGAATATGCCAAAGAAGAAGCCGCCTAATGTTTTACCAAACACTATTGTGCTTAGAGGTATAGGGGCTGCAAGTAACCTGTCAAAAGTGCCTTTGGCTCTCTCCAGCGGCAACGCAATGGACTCAATCGCTCCCGCTCCAAAAAGAGAAGACATAGCTACAAGCCCAGGTATAATTAAAGAAGTTTCAGCTGTTCTTCCAACAGAAAAAGCCAAGTAAATAATGGCTGGAAAAAGAAGCCCAAAGGTAATGTTGGGTCCTTTAAAAAAATAAATTTTTGCATCTTTCACAGCTATGTGGATTGCCTTTAGCATGTTGGCTTTAAATTGTTCAATCAGATTGCTTAGCCTCCTTTTGAGGAACCAGTTCTTGCTCAGTACGCATAGTGTCGATGCTTAAACCTGTAAGCTTGATAAAGGCGTCTTCCAAACTGGGTCTTAAAGTGTTAATCGATACTATCTTCAAATTGTTTTTAATAGAAAAGTCAACTAACGAAGGAACAGCCTTAGAAGCCTCATCAACTTGAAGCACACATTTATCGCCAACCACTGACACTCCGCTTACACAACTTAGCTTCTTGAGTTTGTCTTCCAAACCGTAAGGCAGATTGAAAGAGACCTCTATCATCTGCCGCTTTTCCACCGACGCCTTGAGTTTTTCGGGATTATCAACAGTTACTATTTTGCCTCTGTTGATTATTGCGATGCGCTGGCAAAGTTGGTCTGCCTCCTCAATGTAGTGTGTGGTAAGAAAAACTGTTACCCCCTCATCATTAAGCTGCTTAATGAGTGCTCGAATAATCCTTAAGCTCTGAACATCAAGACCAGTTGTAGGTTCATCAAGAAAAAGCAGCTTAGGCTTATGAATCAAAGCGGCAGCTAAGGTCAAACGCCTCTTCATTCCTCTAGAAAAATTTGCAACCTTATCTTTACGGCGCTCGTAGAGCCCAAATAGTTCTAAAAGTTCTTTTGCCCTTTTTTCATGTTCAGCCTTTGGCACACCGTAGAGTCTAGCCGCAAAAACTAGATTCTGCCACGCACTTAATTCTTCATAAACGTTTGAGACATCAGGGACAACGCCGATCTGTTGTTTAGCCTTAGTAGAAGCATTGATGATGTCAAAGTTTGCTACGGTTGCCGTTCCTGAACTAGGCACTGCCTGCCCAGTGAGCATGCGTACGGTACTTGTTTTTCCTGCGCCGTTTGGACCAAGTAAGCCAAAGATTTCTCCCTCAAACACTTCCAAGTCTATATTGTCAACTGCTAAAACTTGCCCATACCGTTTTGTAAGCCTTTGCGCTTTAACGATTACCGCCATGTTTTCTTCTCAATCCTAAAGGCATTTGGTGAAAACGCTAACATTAGTTAAGAGTTATTTTGGGGTTTGTTTATCCAATAAGAAAGAGTGACCTTATTTGTGTTATCCTGCTTCTTAACCTGCACTATGCCCCTCTCCGCAAGACGCGCAACCACACGATGCACTTTAACGCGGGACAGGTTTGTTTTCCAGCGAATCTCCTTCTGCAACATGCTGCCCTCTTTAGCGGACGCCAACGTTTCAACCACCTTGCGCTCATCCTCGTTTAACACTTTAAGGACGGCATCTAAGGTTTGTGGGGTTGGGGGCGCTTGTGAAACTGTTTCAGGCGTTTCAGTTACTGTTTTGGCTTGCTTGACTTTGGGAAATGCAACCATGTAAACAATCACTGCCAATGCCACAACTAAGGGTACAACGAAGACAAGTAGCCAAACATCGCTTGTATCCTGCATCATGCCGCTATGGGAGCCATGACCTCTGCCATTGGCATCGCTAAAGCTGGTGGTTACAAAGAGCACTAAGCCGACAACGCTAACTGACAAAAGCACGATTACAATGGCTAGTAAGGCTTTTTTCATGTTTCATCTGACCCGAAATATAAGCTTTAGATGTCTTATAAGCTGTTTCACTTTTTGAAACGTTACGTTTCAGCTAACATCTAAACCAACTGAAGCCCAATAAATATGTAAGCAAAATTGGAGGTGAAAATGAATGAACAAGAAAGCAATCCTGATTGCAAGCTTGATACTGGGACTTGTCATTCTTGTGCCTCTTGTTGCAGCGGCACCTTCACTATCACAGAACCGTGATGGCGTCGCAGTTCAAGACCGAGACCGCGACCAACTAAGGACAAACTGTGAGGGTCCATGCTATGAAGAAAAAGCAGCAGACCAGTGCCAGCAAGACCAAACTTGCACCCAAGACCAGCAATGCCAGCAAACACGTGAATGCAACGCAACTTGCAATGGCATCTGTGATGGTGACGGAGTCTGCGATGGAAACCAAACCCAGACACGCCAACACCATTGCCAACAAGAATGCACACAAGAAGGTAACATTGCCACCCAGTACCGTGAACGCAATCATAATCGATGTGGACGGTAAACGGCAATCCATAGCCAAAACAAGCACCATCTTTTTTTCGTAAACAATTAATTTTTCAAATTACAATACTTAAACTGACTGTAAATGGAAGTTAAAATTCGATTCTTCACTACTCTGCGGGAAATAACAAATAAACGAGAAGAAACGCTTGCTATAAGCCCTGAAACCACGGTTTCCATGGTTCTAAAACTACTCTCCAAAAAGTATGGGAAACAGTTTGATGACTACGTCTTTGACGCTAAGACGGGGCAAGTTAAGGGTTTTCTGCAGTTTCTCATCAACGGCAAAAGTACCTCAACGCTCAACAGGCTGGAAACGCGACTAAAGCACGGCGACGTTTTAGCGATTCTTCCCCCAGTCGGCGGCGGCTAAAGCAATCTTTCAAAAAGCGATTTGGTTTTGGCAATTGTTTCTTTAGGGGTACTGTGATGCAATTCAAGCGTTACTGGCCCATCATACCCGTAGCCATTCAACGTCGAGAGCAAGTCTGTTAGTTCAGGCGTTTGCTTTGTGAAGGGTTGGTGGTTCTTGTTTGCCATATGAATATTGCAGAGCCTCTTGCCATACTGTTCAAGCAGGTTGCTGGTTTCTTTAGTTTCAAGTGAATGGCAAAAATCAAGCGTGAACCCCATTTCACCTTCAGGGTCAATAATGCCGAAAATTTCCTCAAGCTGTTCAACGTTTTTGCCAAAGCCAGTTGAAGTGTAGGAAAGATTCTCTAGCGCCAGTTTGATGTCTAAGCTTTTGGCAAACGACTTGAGTTCTCCAAAGACGGCGGCTAAACACCACTCTCTAATCTCTCGGGACAGTTTCTTGGAGATATTAGAGTGTACAACCACGACTGGTGCGCAAAGGGCGTGGGCGCATTCAAGCGAAATCTTGCCATAATACACTGCCCTGTGTACTTCAACTGGGTCTTTCACATGCAATGTTGCTAAATGAAGCGTTAGGCAATTCAAGCCTGTAGCGACAAGCAGACGCTGTTCCCTATAAACGTCAGTGTCGTTTTCTTTCCTGACGCTTTTCATGTTGAACTCGATGTTTTCGAAGCCAAGCTCTTTAACTGCAGCAAAATTCTGCTCTAAATTTAGCTTACTGAAAATTCCGTTAGACAAACTCAGCTTCAATATAGTGCCTCACGTTTATAATTTCCGTCTAGCCATATTAACTGTGCAGTAAAAGGCTATCTAACTTGGAGTGTTACATTGTTTAAATAGACAGCCTTCATTTTAAAACTATATAGTCTAAAAAACCAATTTTAGAATCGGGATTGTCTAATAGTGTTTTTACTTCTTGTTTGGGCAACCATTTTTCTGGTCAGCGCTGTTGTTCTAGGTAAAGCCGCAGACTACTTTGTAGATACAGCCACAATCATAGGCTTGTTCTTAGGCATGTCGCCGATTATGATTGGCATAATCATTCTCTCATTAGGCACCTCCATCCCTGAACTAGTAGTCTCCATACTTGCAGCCCTCAGCGGCAACACAGGAATAATCATAGCCAACGTAGTAGGCTCAAACATCACCAACATAGTACTCGTCCTAGGCGTAGCAGCCCTAATCAGTACAAAACTAAAAATAACCTACAAAAACATACACATCAACTTCTTCGTCGGAGCCACCTTCCTACTATTTATCGTCATACAAGACGGAACCTTTTCACTACCTGAAGCCATCGTGTTTTTCGCTGTAGCAGCCTTCTACATGTGGGGCACACATGTCGAAGAACGCCAAACCAGAGAAGCTAAACGCATTGAAAAAATAGTTGAGGAAGAACATCCAGAAAAAAACAAGAAAAAAAGACTAAAACCAAGCAAACGCCACATTGCCATCTTCATTATTTCTCCAATCGCAATTTTTCTTGGCGCCCAATACATGCTCTTAGCTTTAGAAGAACTAGCCAGTATGCTAAATGTTGGTTCAGAAGTGATTGCTGCAGTCGGAGTTGCCTTTGGAACATCCCTGCCTGAGCTAGCAACCACTGTTTCGTTGGCACGTAAAGGTCATTCAGACGCTATCATCGGAAACATTATGGGTTCAAACATTTTCAACATCGTCTTGGTTATGAGCATCCCAGCGTTACTAACGCAAATTGATATTCCCGTCCACATTTTAACTGTGGAAATGCCGATTCTGATAATGGTTACGTTACTTTACTTTTTCATAACAATCGACAAAGAACTCAGCCGACCAAAAGGGCTGCTACTGTTTGCCTTCTATGTCTTGTTTGTGGCAAAAGCACTAAACCTATTCTAGCCAGTCTTCAATCTAAGCGGCACCGTTAATAATGGCAAAACTAAAAAAGCAGCAACAGCCCATAAGCACCCTAAAGGAGACCAAAAAAGTGTTTGATGCTAAAGCGTTTATTGAAAGCTCATTAAAGGAGATAAGGGAAGCAGTTGGGGACAGCCGCGTAATTTCAGCCTGCTCAGGAGGCGTAGACAGCACCGTCGCAACCTACCTTGTAGCCAAAGCAGTCGGAGACAAGATGGTTGCAGTCTTCATCGACGACGGCCTACGCAGAGAAGGCGAACCAGAATTCGTCGTGCGAATCCTAAAGGAATTCGGCGTAAACACACGCTTCGTCGACGCCAAAAAAGAGTTTTTTGAGGTTTTCAAAGGCAAAACGGACGCAGAAGAAAAACGCAAAGCCTTCCGTGAAAAATTTTACAGCACTCTCGGCAGAGTAGCAAGGGAAGAGCAAATCAAATTCATCACACAAGGCACCATTAAAGCTGATGTAATCGAAACCGTAAAAGGCATAAAGTCTCAACACAACGTTTTAGGGCAAATCGGCATTGACTCACAGATTTACGGCTACAAAATCCTCGAACCCCTCAAAGAACTATTCAAGCCCGAAGTCCGCATGGTTGGACGAGAACTGGGCTTGCCCGCTGAAATCTCCGAGCGCATGCCCTTCCCCGGACCAGCCCTGTCACTTAGGATTCTAGGCGAGGTAACCGCGGAAAAAGCGGCAATCGTTCGCAAGGCAACCCAGATAGTGGAAGAAGAAACCAGCAGTTTAGGCACCTTCCAAAACTTCGCTGTACTCCACAACGACAAAGCCACAGGCATAAAAAATGACAAACGAATGTACGGCAACATCATCACCGTACGAATCGTGGCATCCACAGACGCTGTAACCGCACAAGCCGTGCAAGTGCCCTACGAGAAACTATTGAAAATCAGCAAACGCATAACAAGCGAAATTCCAAGCGTTGTCCGCTGCCTCTACGACATAACCGATAAGCCGCCAGCAACTATAGAATTCGAATAAAAACCCTAAAGGGGCAGTGTTCCGCCCCAAAACATTACTTTCTTTCGCATCAACTTAACGTATTCTTTAAGCACGTCTTGCTCTGCCGCGGTTAAATCATCCAAATGCTCCGCAAACAGCTTCTTAACGTCATCCTCGGGAACCTTAACAAACAGCACGTCACGCTCGAAAATGTGGCGTCCAACAATCGGTTTATCCATAGACATCGCTACCTGCGCTCCCTGCTTAGCTTCAGGCACCGCTTTGCCTTCATCTTGAACCTGTGAAACCTCGCCAACGTCTGAGCCGTCTTCAGCGCGAATCAAGCTAACACGAGGCGCCAATCGTCCAGCAAGCACTTCCACGCCGACAATCGCTGGTTTAGCACGGCGGAAAATGCAGTTGGGCATGACAGTGATTTTTCCAGGCTTCACTAGTGCCCCAAATTCTTGCTCGCTCTTAGCTTCACGCTTGTTCTTAGCCCACTGCATGTAATTGTCAATCAGGTTGTAGATGATTGCTTCTTTAAAGATGGGAATGTTGTTTGCAGCGGCTTCCTCTTCAGCGTCAGGCAATAATTTGACGCCAAACGCTAAAATCGCTCCCATCAAGGGTTCACTATTTTTAACCACAGAAGCCTCAATCACATCCCGCTTGCTAATATCACCAACATCAGCCGTGCGCACTTGAACACTGTTGTTTCTTAAAATTTCTGCCATCGCTTCAAGCGAACCCAACGTGTCAGCTTTAACTATTACGCCATCAATTTCGGTGGTGATTCGGATTCTGCCGATTTCTTCAGTGATAAGCTTACAATATTTTACAGGGTCCTCGCCGGCTGGTACAGCAAACAACGGCGCACCAGCCAATGCGCCATCCAAGCCAGTGGCTACAATCTTGATTCCAGCCGCCGCATAAACACTTTCAACAGACGAAAACTTGTCATGAGGGTCCCGAATTTCATCAAGGGGCTTGGGCACTAAAATCGCTCGGACCCGAGTAGTAATAGGGTTATTTTTGCCGCCAACAACAATTACATCATCCTTCCGCAACGTCCCATCATATACAATAGTGTTCAACGTTAAACCTAAACCAGGCTCATCTTTAACCTCCAAAACCGCACCCTTGGCAGCGCCCTCAACGGTTTGCAACCGCTTCTTTAGAAACTGCTGAGCCAAACCTACAAGAACCATTAGTAGCTCGTTGAGGCCTTCCCCAGTTTTGGCGCTAGTCGGCACCAACGCCAAGTTAATTGTAAAATCGCGGATATGGTCGAAACGGTCAGTTTTAAAGCCGAGACGCGAAAACTCGCCCATCACTTGATACAAGCGGTTATCAAAGTCTTCACGCACAAAACTTGACTGACCATTATATGACTGCATAAACGATTTTGTATTGGAAGATTTCCAGCCGGGTATACGGTCAATCTTGTTAACGGCAACAATAAATGGAGTCTTTTTCGCTCTGAGAATTTCGATGCACTCAAACGTTTGAGCCTCAAAACCCTTCAAAATATCAACCACCAAAATCGCAATGTCCGCAACGCTTCCGCCGCGACGCCTCAAATTCGTGAACGCTTCATGACCAGGCGTATCCACGATAAGCAAGCCTGGAAGCTCAATGCCGGCTTTAAAGTTGGCTACATACGGGCCAATGAGTTGTTTGAGGGTTTCAACTGGGAAGTAGCTTGCGCCAATATGCTGGGTCATGCCTCCTGCTTCTCTAGCCTGCACGCTGGTTTTTCGCAGCTCATCCAGTAATGAAGTTTTTCCTGTATCTACATGTCCAAGAACACAGACGATTGGTTGACGAATCGGCACTTAAGGTTCCTCCGTTAGTGATAACTTGATTTTGATGATAATGTATCGTTGACTAATAAAAATACTCATTAAAGGTTTAGACGTTCACACTTGTATACTTTACCTTGAACGCCCCTAACAAGACTTTTAAGCTTAATGTGCCTACTTGAAAACGGTGAAACCATGCCTTATTGCACAAAATGCGGTTCAGCAATAAAACCAGAAGATAAATTTTGTCCAGTATGCGGGGCTCCAGCCGCCAAGTTTACAAGCGAAGAGTTTTCAGTTAAAGGCAACGACCTGATTGACCGCGTCAGAGAACTGCTGCATGAAGGCAACGTTACCCGAGTAATCGTAAAAGATGAGGCAGGTAAAACCTTGCTTGAAATTCCAGCCACTGTGGGCGTTATCGGAGTGGTTTTGGCTCCATGGCTTGCGGCATTAGGGGTCATAGCCGCTTTAGTTACTAATTGCAAAATCGTTGTGGAAAGAAGAGAATAAAAAGTTAGCTTGCTTATTCTCGGGGTTTAACCAGCAGCAGGAAGATACCCACAATAAGCACAACTACGCCTAAAACTATAAACAGCCAACTGTAAACACCTAAACTGTCACTTCCAGTGCTTGTTGCTGTGAAATAAAGCATTACTGCACTTATGATGATTAGGATTATGCCAACTAATCTTTCAGCTAAAACTAACCAGTAAGATTCGCCTTCGCTCATGTCAATGTTCCAACCTGTTTCTCCAAGTTAATTGCTACATTAAACATAGAGGGGTTATTTTAAATTATTTGTTATTTCCCAAATTCAGCCACAAATGGGAAGGATAAAAAGGTTTAACCCGTCAGAAGCAACAAAGGCAGCAAACGGTATGCCAAAAAAATAAGAAAGAACAATAAAAAACTACTTTTTCTTCTTGCCCTTACTAGGCGCACCATCAAGCTTAGTAGGCAAATACTCATCCACAATATACGTTAAACCGTAACGACTGAAAGCTTCAAGTTCCGTCTTACGCCTAATCTTTAAGAACATCTTTATTTCCCGCTGCCAAACAGGGTCATTTTGGTATCTTGGGTCCTTTTGCAACTCATACAGCCGTTTAATGTCTACATCGTCAAGTGGGTCAGTAGGTAGTTTGTACTCTACGATGTCGCTTGCCCAAACGCCACTCCAAACAGCGTCAGGAGTATTCAAGTCCCTTAAGTGCGCCGCGTTAGCTGAACCTGAAATGATGACTTGAGCAATGTGCATTCCCCACGGGTCACCGTCGGTTAGAATGTAAACTGGCAAACCAAGTTCATCATGTAATCGGCGTATGAAGCTGCGAGTTTGCCTTGGGGCTTGTCCACCGCATGAGATTAACAGTGACTTATGTTTGCTATGGACGCTTTCTTCGATGAACCTTGTGAAGAGTGCACCTTTCTCGATGGCGATTACCTTGTTAGCGCTGGTTTTTATGAACTCTGAAGAGGTAACCGCGGGTCCAATTAGTACGCCGTCGGGGTGGCTGGTTAAATTAACCGTTTTACCTTCATAACCAGGCACGGTATAGCCAATGTCTAAATCACCGAAAATCGCGCTTCGCTCTTCTGGAAAAATACTAAATTCTTCTCGCGCAAAACCTGTAAGGGTTTCTAAGTCAGTGATTATGTTGTTGGATTCCTGCTGATCAGCAAAGGTCATCTCGTAAGCTTGCGCAGAGTAGTAGACATCTCTTAACGTTGAAGTTTTACGCTGACTAGTAAGTTCATTACTAAACATTGCAACCCAAGCAAGCTGCGTAAAAGGTTTAATGTGTCGTATGTTGCGGGCGTTTCGACCAACATTTTTCTCACCTAGAATGTATTGACGCAAGGTGGGGTCGTAGGTGATGTTTTCTGTTGAGCGGCTTGGCATATTAACTGTTGGAAAAACACCTTGTTCTAATTGGTCGTAAACATTTGCGCCAAAGGCTTTAAGTTCCTTTATGACCTCTTGCTTTTTCTCTGTTATCTTAACTTTCTTCTGCTCCATACTTCTGCACGCTCTTTAGTAACTTTTCAATATCTGGGGCTTTCTCTTTCCCAGCTAACATGGCGGAAAACTGGGCAATTTTTGGCAGGTACTTGCTAAAAATGCTTAATCTTTTCTTTTCCATGTGCACGTGTTCTTTGCGGCTAAGGAAATGCTGCAACTGACGAGAAACTTCTCGAAGGGCGTTTGCTTCTTCTTTTCGAACTTCTGGTCGGTCAGCGATGAATTCTTTACCAACCGTTTTATACGGCACTTTAGTGCTGCAAACGTGGATTACAATGGCGATTGGCATGTCAGAGGCGACTTTGTAGCGTCGCCAATTCATCGATGAGATAACCTTGTACGCCACATCGCTTGCTTCATCGTAAAGCAGTGGAATTTTGTTGGCAAAACGGTAAATTACAAAGTTGCCGGTTTTAGGAATATCTCCACCGTATGCTATGGCCATTTCTACAATGAACGGGTGACCCGCATAAGTGGATGGTTTACGCTGATGAACCACAAGATACTCAGGCTTTAACTCTTTCATGATACCTGCTTTCAATAGTTCCTCGCCCAACGGTGAAAGACAGTTGGCGTCAGGGGGCAAGAAATCCTTAAACTTCTTTAGATTCTGCATCAGCTTAACGATTTCTTCATGAGTCAGTTTTTTGGGGTTCTTGCTTGGAGGTATACCAGCAAACTCAAGGAATTTTTGAGCGGTTATTTCACCTACACGGTGGAAGTGTCCTCTCAAGAAGCTTGACATGTTAGTTGAGGATGTTATTTGGATTAATCTTTGAAGTAACTCCACGTCTACGCCGTAGGGGTGGGGAAGGGTTTCTGTGGGTGGATCAGGCATTGCTGTGGTAGCACGGGTGAACTTGTAGAGTCTGCCTTTGGGATCTACAAACGTCAAGTTGGCGTACGGATTGACCATTGCGGTTTGCTTGAAGTACTCAATAATTTTTGGCATAGCACGAAGGTAGTCGCCTTCAAGGTTGAATTCTACAATGGTTCCATGCCAATTGTCTTTGTTAATGAGGACTTTGCGGTCAAGAATTATTGGACGGTTTCGTTGGATATCAATCATTAATGTGAAAGTGTAAATTTTTGCTTGACCAGTGCTTGAAGTTACAATTGCGGGTTTATGCGTTGTAACCTGCCCATAAAGGACAGCCATTTTTCCGCCTAAACCAAAAGTGCCCCTCATTTGCTTGAGCTTGTATTTTGAGCCGTAGAGAACTTGACCAAAAGCTGACGGAATAAACTTTGGTTGGATGCCGCTGCCGTTATCTTGAACCCGAAGCTTGTAAATTTGGGTTTCTTTTGTAGCTTCTCCCTCATAGGATAAGCGAACGTAAATATCGGGTGGAATCTTTTGGCTTTCTGCAGCGTCAAGCGAGTTTTCGACAACCTCGCGTATTGCCACGAAGATGGCGCGAGATGGATTTGTTAAGCCTGCGATGTCGCGATTCCTGTAGAAAAAGTCTGATGCGCTTATTTCTTCAAAGGTTGCTTGAGCCACTTGTCGCCTACCCACTTTCCAGTTTCTGTTTTTGTTTTTCGCTTAGTATACTTGTTGCTTGTTCTTTAAGTTAACTGAGCTTTAGGGCTAAACTTTACCTTTATTAAACTGACAAGAAAACAGTTTTATGTAATTTTTTATCACAAACAAGTCAATTATACAAGCTGTTGAACGCTAATTTTTCACTAACATGCGTGCAATATTTCGCCTTCAACAGTTGAACGTTAACCAGCATCACGGCAAATTCACCCACAGACATTCAACAATTCGCTTAAACACTGAACAACCGTTAAATGCAATCATCAGCCAACCCCTGCAAGTCACTTAAAAAAGCAGTAAAAAAAGAGCGGCTATAGACAGCTAACTTTAGCTGCTTATTTGTATGTTAATGTAGAGCACAACTCTTCCACTGTTCGGTTAAGAGTCAGCTCCGCCATGTTACGACCGTAATCCAAGATTCGCCTTGTACTGTCATAGATTAACCGCAGAACCGAAGTTACGCTGGGATCAAGTTTTTTGCTTGAAATAAGTATAACCAACTCGTTTTCCAAAGACATCATTGACTCACGCCTCGAAATTAGTTTTTCCGCATCCTTATAATCGCGTTTAAACACTGCTCTTATAGCATCATCGTATAATTGCTGTGCCTGAGTTGAGAAATTAAGCAATTGGGAATAGATTTCCTCATCAATGCCCTCTTTAACAAAGAGAGTTTCGTCATCAATCAATTTTCGGAAATCCCCAAGGTGATTTATAACGTTTACAGCGTTTTCAGTCATGTTCTCAATGTCATTCACAGCAATACGATACAACAAGAATTCCTTTGGTGTTTTAAAACCGAGTTCACGGTACAAGTTGCGTTCGATACCATACTTTAACTGTCTAACAATATAGAGGCCAAGACGATTAACATCGTTGTGTGCATTAATAACGCTATCAAATAAACTGGTGCTTTTATCCTTTAAGGCTAAAACAGCGTCACGGTTTGCTGCAAGAGCCACAATTGCCATACGCCTAACAGCTTTCTCGATAGAAAACTCGGAATGCCGAATTAAAATCTGAAGCGTTATCCCCTCTGCGGTTTCATCGATTATTTCAGCGCCCAAAAAGGTATCCCTGACAAAATTTTTCATTTCATTCTTTACTTTTGTTACATCCTTGATGTTTTTGAAATGAATATGAATTATGTCTGCTCCAATTGCGTATAGGGCACGTATCATGCGGAGAGCTGATTCTGGGGACTCTTTTGAGTCAACGTTTATGTAGTATTCCTTGGGTTTAGAAGCGTCGAAGCCTTCTTTTTCTTTTATTTTCCTTGGAACTAAAGTTAGTGTTGAATCTTGTTGTATGTTGAACGCAATCTCGCTTCCACGGTCTAAGCCAAGATCCTGTACCCATTCTTTGGGGAGAGAAATGATGTATGATCCTCTGCCTGTGCATTGGACACGTCTATATCCTAAGTCTTTTTCTGCCATAATCAATCACTCTTACACATGTTTCATTTAGAATACATGTATCATTAACTACCATATAAATGATTTTCAACAAAGTTATATAGATTACATGTTATTGGATGGGACACAACACAAACAAGAAGGCAAAAAAATGACCATAAACAGCTGCAAAGTAATCATAAAAAATCCTAAACAAACAACCACAACCTACGGCGTAGCATACACATCTGACGTAGAATTATACATTTCCTTACTAGACTGCCCACGCTAAACGCCAAGAAAAAACAGATAGAGGTTTGGAAATGAAGAGAATAATCGCTATTCAAGAAAACTGCATAGGCTGCGGACTATGCGAAGTCTACTGCACCGTAGCCCATTCAAAGTCAAAAGACATAATCAAAGCCTACAACAGCGAACGCCCCAAACCCATAAGCCGAGTTATATTGGAAGTTAACAAGCCCATCTCGTTTGCCATCCAATGCCGCCACTGCGAAAACGCGCCCTGCGTAACCGCATGCCTATCAGGCGCCATGCAAAAAGACCAAAACACAGGATTAATCACCCACAACAAAGAAAAATGCATAGGATGCTGGACATGCGTCATGGTTTGCCCATACGGCGCCATCAAAATGGACCAGCAAGGCAAAGTCGTCGCCAAATGCGACTTCTGTCTGGACCTCAATGAGCCCGCATGCGTTGCCAACTGCCCCAACCAAGCGTTAGTAGTAAAAGAGGTGAAACCATGACCGCAAAGTACCTAATTGTGGGCGCTTCAGCAGCAGGCACTGGCGCAGTTGAAGCCATCCGCGAAATGGACCCAATAGGCACTATCGTCGTGGTCTCTGAAGAGCAATGCACACAGTATAGTCGACCGATGATTAGCGATTTTGTCAGCGGCAAGGCTGATGTTCAAAAAATGAAGTGCCGAAATGACAGCTTCTGGAAAGAAAACAATGCAGAAATGCGCCTTGGCAAAAAAGCAGTAGCGCTAAACCTAAACGAAAAAACAGTAACCCTTGAAGATGGCGAAAAGATTGCCTACGAGAAGCTTTTGCTTGCAACAGGCGGCAAACCTTTCGTTCCAAAAATGGAGGGGCAAGACAAAGATGGCGTATTCACCTTTACAACCTTAGCCGATGCACAGCGCCTCACTGAAAAGATTGACAGCATACAAGCGAAGAGTGCAGTGGTTATCGGCGCAGGGTTAATTGGTATAAGCGTTACTGACGCGCTGGTTAAGCGTGGCTTAAGAGTCACAGTTGTTGAACTGCAAGAAAAAATCCTCAGTCTACTCCTAGATGCGCAAGCCTCAGACCTCGTTGAAAAGCTAATTCGCAAAACAGGCGTCAACTTTGTAACTGGTCAGTCAGTTCAAAAAATCGTCGGACGCAAAGAAAATGAGGACGCAGTTGGCGGCGTAATCTTGACAAAGGGCGACCAACTTCCCTGCGACATAGTCATAGTAGCCATCGGCGTCATCCCACGCATTGAACTCGTCGCTGGAACCCCAGTTAAAACCAACCGAGGCATCGTAGTAGACGAACACATGCAAACAAGCGTTCCAGATGTCTATGCAAGCGGTGACGTTGCAGAAGCTTACGATTACATCTTAAACCAGAATCGGCTCTTGCCGCTCTGGCCTCTCGCCGTATTGGAAGGCAAAATTGCAGGCTACAATATGGCTGGCTTAAAGACCGGCTACGAGGGTGGCACAAACATGAGCAGCCTCAAGTACTTTGGCGTACCAATCGTTTCAATAGGTTTAGCGAACCCAAAAGATGACCCAACGCTGGAAATTCTCGTTAAGCAAGACGTTAATCGCGATGTGTACAAGAAACTGGTGTTAAAAAACAACTTTATCGTCGGCATGACGCTGGTTAACCGCATAGAACGCGCAGGCATCCTCTACAACCTAATGAAAAACAAAGTCAACGTGAAAAAACTCAAGAAAGACCTGCTGCGGGACGATTTCAACTTGGCAGTTTTACCTGTTGGTCTTCAAAGAAAAATGTGTGTGATACAATAATGGACAAGCATGATAGAAAAATAATCAACCCTTACGGGCACGACAAGGATTTCTCAGGCTGCGCCATCTTCGGCATGATGAACACAGATGGCAAACGGTTTGGCTCCAAAGACCCAGTGCGTGCTATAGCTAACATGCATGACCGAGGAAACGGCTTAGGCGGCGGCTTCGCAATCTACGGCATATACCCACAATTCAAAGACTACTACGCATTCCACGTAATGTACCTAAGCAAGGATGCGAAAGACAGAACCGACAGAATCCTAGCTTCACGTTTTGACATCATTTACGATGAGGAAATGCAGACAAGACCAGCCAACGTAAGTGACCCCCCAGTGGTTTGGCGTTACTTCATGCAGCCTAAAAAGCGTCGACCAGAAGGGCAAGCAGAAGAAGACTACGTCATCGAAGCCATCATGCGCATCAACACGGAAACTGGCAAAGCATTTGTGTTTTCAAGCGGCAAAGACATGGGCGTTTTCAAAGGCGTCGGCTTCCCAGAAGACATTGCAGACTTCTTCTGCCTAGAAGACTATCAAGGCTACTTGTGGTCATGCCACAGCCGTTTCCCCACAAACACGCCAGGCTGGTGGGGCGGCGCACACCCATTCAATATTCTGGACTGGACAGTCGTGCACAACGGTGAATTGTCCTCTTACGGCATAAACCGCCGATACCTGGAAATGTACGGTTACAAGTGCACCATGCAAACCGACACAGAAGTCTTAGCATACGCCATCGACTTGCTAATGCGAAAGCAGCGCTTGCCAATGGAGCTTGTCGCACAAATTCTTGCGGCACCACTCTGGAGCGAAATTGACCGCATGGAACCAAAAAAGGCGCATTTGCTACGAACGCTACGGCAAACATACGGTAGCCTCTTAATGAACGGCCCCTTCAGCGTCGTCATTGCACATCATGGCGAAATGATCGGTTTAACCGACAGAATCAAATTGCGTCCTCTTGCCGCTGGCATTAACGGTGATTATCTGTACCTGTCGTCTGAGGAGGCGGCTATGCGGCTAGTTTCCCCAAGTTTAGACAAGTTCTGGACTCCAAGAGGCGGAGAACCAGTAATTGGCAAACTAAAAAACAATCCAAAAACCGTTGAGGTTTTGGCTAAAATGGAGATATAAAAAATGAAGTCATACGTGATTCCCGAATACCTCATAGATAGAGATGAGAAGCGTTGCATACGCTGCAAAGTCTGCGTTAACCAGTGCACATACGATACGCACTATTATGACGAAGAAACTGACAGCGTTTGCAGCAAAGAAGAGAACTGTGTTAACTGCCAACGGTGCGTTACCTTCTGTCCCACCCACGCGCTTACCATACGAAAGAACCCTAACGTTAACCGTGAAAACAGCAACTGGACCCTTGAAGCAATCCGAGAAGTGAAAAAGCAAGCGGAAAGCGGAGGAGTCATCTTAACAGGCATGGGCTGTGATAAACCCAACTATACGTACTGGGATAGACTGCTCTTAAACGCTAGCCAAGTTACTAACCCGTCAATTGACCCCTTGCGGGAACCCATGGAAATTCGAACATACCTTGGTACAAAACCAGACAAGCTAGACTTAGAAATAGAAAACGGCGAGGTAGTCCTAAAAACCAAGCTTACACCTCAACTAAGCCTAGAAACTCCGATAATGTTCTCGGCAATGTCTTATGGCGCAATCAGCCTAAACGTGCACGAATCCCTCGCGCGGGCAGCAACCGAATGCGGCACTTACTTCAACACCGGCGAAGGCGGTTTAGACCAAAGCCTCTACAAATACAGTGACCACGCAATCGTTCAGGTGGCTTCAGGCAGATTCGGTGTGCACCCAGGATACCTTGATGCAGGAGCGGCTGTTGAAATCAAAATCGGTCAAGGCGCAAAGCCAGGCATCGGCGGTCACTTACCAGGAGAAAAAGTCACTGAAAACATTGCGAAAACACGCATGATACCCGCGGGTACGGATGCTCTGTCGCCTGCTCCGCAACACGACATTTACTCAATCGAAGATTTGCGGCAGTTAATCTATGCGCTAAAGGAAGCAACCGATTACACTAAACCCATCTCAGTAAAGGTTGCAGCGGTACACAACATTGCGGCAATTGCAAGCGGAATGGTACGGGCAGGAGCCGACATAATCGCAATCGACGGCGTTCGAGGTGCAACAGGCGCAGCACCAAAAGTAATCCGCGACAACGTAGGCATACCCATCGAGCTAGCCCTAGCACAGGTTGACCAGCGTTTGCGTGAAGAAGGCATTCGGAACTGGGCATCAATTGTTGCATCTGGCGGTATCCGAAGCAGTTCAGACGTGTTCAAAGCTATCGCTTTAGGAGCTGACGCCGTGTACATTGGCACTGCAGCGCTGATTGCAATGGGCTGCACAGTTTGTCAACGCTGCTACACAGGCAAGTGCCCATGGGGTATTGCAACAAGTGACCCGTGGATTAGCAAACGCATCAACCCCGACATCGCATCCCAGCGTTTAATCAATTTACTTCACAGTTGGAGTTTAGAGATTAAAGACATGATGGGCGGCATGGGCATAAACGCAATTGAAAGCTTACGGGGCAACCGTTTAGCCCTGCGAGGTGTTGGATTAGCCAAAACAGAACTCAAAATATTGGGAGTAAAAATGGCAGGAACCTAAGAAAATGCTTGAACAAAAACCAGTATACGAAGAAATAGCGGCAAAGTACCAGTCAAAAATGAAAAGAGAAGGAAGAGTGGTTAGAATCGATGCCGAATGCATGTACTACAAAGAACTAAACTGCCTGCTACGAGAAATCATCAAAGACGTATCGGTTGAAAAAATTGAAATCCAAAATGTCTGCGGTCAACGGTACTTAGGAACCGACCTAAACGCAAACATCCAAATCGACGTCTGGGGCACAACTGGAAACGATCTTGGCGCATTCATGAGCGGCCCTACAATAGTCGTTCGAGGCAATGCTCAGGACGCAAGTGGCAACACCATGAACGATGGAACAATAGTTATTCATGGGCACGCAGGCGACCTTACAGGGCACTCAATGCGAGGCGGTAAAATCTTTGTCCGTGACAATGTGGGTTACCGAGTTGGCATCCATATGAAGCAGTACCAGCATAAGATTCCGCAGATAGTCATTGGTCATACGGCTGGTGACTTTCTCGCTGAATACATGGCAGGCGGAGTGATATTGGTGCTTGGCTTAGATTTGAAGGAAAGCGAAAGATGCAATGCTAGATTTGTTGCTACTGGAATGCACGGCGGCGTTATCTATGAACGAGGGGACATACTGAATCCTGAAGAGGGAACCAAGATCCTCAATGCAAGCAAACGGGACATGCAAGTGATTGAAAGCCTTGTTAAAGAATACGCGGGCTACTTTGGCGTTGACTCACAGAAGATATTGAACGCTAAATTTAGAAAGATCGTGCCGCTGTCAACGAGACCATATGCAAAACTCTATTCCAACTAAAAATCAGTTTTTATTGTTGTTTAGTACTGGTAAAGGATTTGCTGAGGCTCAACATTTGAGGAGATAGAGACTGCAAGTTTCAAACTAACAATCGCTAATTAGTTTGCTAAGCCTTTTCAGCCCCTTTACCAGACTGTGTATTAAGGGAAAATATCCGGTTTAGATAATTACCCCTTATTCCCCTCTCTCTGTGGATGCAATTCTATGTTTTAATATATATTCTTTATTAAATGATAATATAATTTACAAACACTTATATACCTGAAGAAGCCGGTTCTCGGAGAATCCCTGCAAACGCACGCTTGCCATTTAACCGGGTTAAAATCGTTTTCGTCAATAAGAAATTTGGCGGTAACCCGCATAAACTTAGGAATATTTTGTTTTCATCATCAAAAAACATTAATTATTAGCCTTGAATAGACTTTAATTGAAAGTTTTATTGTTTTTATGGCGCAGGTTAAGCCATCACATGAATTTATATATTAGAAAGAAAGATAAAGGCATAAAAGGGTAAACAATTGAGCGCTAAAGTAGAAATTGATGCTACAGACAAGAAAATACTAAACATTCTAATAAGGAACGCTAGAGCAAGACTCAAAGATATTGCCAAAGAATGTGGAATCTCAGATGTGTCAGTGCTAAAGCGAATCAAACGTCTAAAAAACCTTAAGGTAATAACAGGCGCAACACTTTTTGTTAACGCTCAAGCTCTAGAATTACCAATCGTCGCTTATATTGGCATAAATTTTAACGGCAACCAAGAAGAAGAAATTGAAAAACTAATTTCGGAAGAAACTAATCTGGTGGAACTATCAACAAGTGTAGGTAAATACGACTTATGTGCTCTAGTCTACGCCGAAAGCTTACCCCAACTTGATGAAATCGCCTCAGCAATTAAAGAACACTTTGGCGCTAGGGAGGTAACCGTTAATGTCTGGTCATATCCTCCCAACTTCAATTTAGAAAACTTAAATCTGGAGCCATGAGCGGAATCGTATGGATAGGTTAGATTATCTGATTTTAAGCGAACTGCTAAACAACGCACAAACATCATTGCTGAAAATAGCTGTTAAACTAGACATTTCTCCTTTAACCGTAAGAAAAAGATACGAGAGAATGATTAACGAGGGAGTCATAAGAAAATCCGTTATAACAATTGACCTGTCAAGGCTTGGGTACCAAGGCAAAGCCTACCTACTAATAACCAACGCTCCTAACGTTAACAAAGCAGTAACTATAGAAGCGCTCAGAAAAATCCAAAATATCACAATAATAAGCGAAATTGTAGGTCCAATTGACATTTTGGTAATTGCACCAGTAATCGATTTAAACAGCATAAAGAAGCTTGTCAGTGAAGTTAAAAAGATACCAAGCGTGCAGAGGGTAGAAATCGCATGTACCAACAACACTACGTTTCCTATTAGCCCAGCATACGGCAAAATGATGAGTCAAAGAAGCATAGAACTGTCACAGAAGAACTCTGGAATTTCCAAATAACAATGTTTTAAGCATCTGAAAGGTTTACTGAGACTCAACTTCTTTAAGGAGATATAGAGATTGCAGTACCACTTACAATCGCTATGTAATTTTGAGCCTTCTCAGCCCCTTCTTGATGCCTACAAAAACCAAAAAAAGGGAAATAGGGATTTTTTTGTTTTAGTGCTTATTTCTTTCTGAGGATGAGTACTGTAGCTAAAGCGACTGCGATGATAATCGCAACCACTCCGGCAATCACTGTTGTTGTTACGGTGTTGTTGACTGCGTCAAGGTTTGGTGCTGTGGTGGTTGGAGGTGTTTCTGTTGCTTCTACAACTACTGCATGTGTTTCTGCCCATGAGCTGCCGTAAGAGTCGTCGCCTACAAATGTGGCTGTGATTGTGTATTCTCCAGTAAGTTCAGGTTCCCAAGTGTAAGCGTATGTGCCGCTTAAGTCACTTGTCACAGTGGCAATGTGAACGGGGTTGCCGTTTGGATCAACTGCATCGATAGATACTGGAACGCCAGTGCCGCTTGGCATTGCTGTCTGCATGTGTAGGTATTCCATCCATGGACCCATTGTGTCTTTGGAAACGCATGGTGTATTTGGTTGAGCAGGTGACATGTCCATAACTGTACCTGAAATAATTGCTTTCTGATTAGCAGTTATTCCTGTTTGAGGTACTGAAATGGTTGTTGCGCTTTTGCCTTTGCCAAACACGTACATGTTGCCGTCGTATCTGTTGTCGTAGGTTAGGTAGCCGTCAGCAACTGCGCCTGGAGATCCACCGCCTGTAATGTTCCATTGTACTTCGCCTGTGAGAGCATCAAAGCACCAGAGTCTCCAGCCTCTTGCTAGAGGTTGAGTTGGTGAGTGCTCACCGTTAGCGTAGTAGAGTTTGCCGTCAGCGATTTGTGGAGAGTTACTGAACCAGCCAGAGTTCGGGTACCATGGAGATTCAAAGGGTATGCCTGGTGTTGAGAAGTTCCAAGCGATTGAACCGTCATCCCAGTTGAATGCGTAGATTCCAGCGTATGAGAAGTCATAGAATACTCCGCCGTAGGATGCAATGGTGTAGGCTCCGAAGTCTCCCCATGGATAGGGTAATTTTTCGGTTGTCCACAATTGTTGGCCTGTTTTGAGGTCCCAACCGATCCAAACGCCGTCTAGCATACGAACTGTGTATTTTCCCTGATCAGCGACTGCTGTGCTTGTGCTGTAGAATATGTGGTCTGTAGTTACGTTCCATAATAGTGCGCCTGTTGTTAAGCTGGCTCCCATTATGAATTGTCCTTGTGCTGTGCCTGCGCCTGCTGGAATTATTGAGCCTGTAGAAACAGCTACCATTGACTCAAAGTCACATGTGCCTAAGCTGCTGAATGGATAGGATACGTTGCTCATTACGCGTTTAGAGAAGTCTGTGTCGCTTCC
>CAYMLF010000013.1:6368-22015 GCA_964391275.1 uncultured Candidatus Bathyarchaeia archaeon | reverse complement strand
CCAGCTCTTTGTTTTCTTCTAATAAGCGTTTGTTTTCTTTCTCTAATTTTTCTAACTGTTTTTCAAGGTCTACATAGCGTTTGTCCTTGATTTCGTCGACCATTTGCATAACTCCTGCTTATTGTTTCCAAAATTAGCATTTTACTTATAAATCAATTATGAATTTACTATTAAGAATTAGAATATGATGACAATAATTCTTTTCTACTTGCACGCTTTGATAATCTCTTTTGGAATCAACTCTAAAGGAGCAACCACGTCTACGCAGCCAGTATCAAACGCCACCTTAGGCATGCCATAAACAACACTTGTCTTCTCATCTTGTGCAATTGTAACCCCGCCTTTAGCTTTAATAGCGGCAGTTCCTTTAGCGCCGTCTGAACCCATTCCTGTTAAAACCGCGCTAACATTCTTATTGCCATAAACCTCAGCTAACGAAAACATTGTTACGTCGGCAGCCGGGCGAACATAATTGACTGGAGGGTCCTGTGTTAGAGCTATTTTGTCCTCCTTTGTCACTACCATGTGAAATCCGCCTGGAGCAATCAAAGCTAGCCCTTCTTGAAGCATGTCTCCTTCTTCAGCTTCTTTAACCTTAAACTTGCATTCCTGATTTAAACCGTCAGCAAAAAGTCTAGTTACACCTTTAGGCATATGCTGAACAACCAAAATCGGCGGCGGGTCTCTTGGGAGGTTCCTTAACACAGAAGATACAGCTTGTGGTCCACCTGTTGAGGCTGCAATAAAAATGATTTTGTCACTATTGCGTGCAGAAGCAGGCACGTTTTCTTCTGCTACTATGTTTTTTATGTGCATTACTTTTGCTGAGGCTGCGGTTTTAATTTTAGAAATTAATTCCTCTTTAACGCCATCCATATTTAAGGAGATTTGACCTGACGGCTTAGGAACATAATCAACGGCGCCGAACTCTAACGCCTTCAAAGTTAATTGTGCCTCTCTTTGCGTTAGGGCGCTAATCATAACAACAGGAACAGGGTTGGTTTCCATGATTCTGCGGACAGCAGTTAAACCATTCATACGGGGCATTTCTATATCCATGGTTACAACGTCAGGATGCAAGGCTGCAATCTTTGCAAGTGCCTCTTCGCCATCTCTAGCTGTCCCAACAACCTTTATCCATGGATCCATCTGTAAAAGGTCTGTTAAGATTTTCTGCATTAGCAGTGAATCGTCAACGATTAGGGTTCTTATTTGCCCCGTAACTATCACCTTAAAGATAAGTGTAAAGTTTAGGGCTCTTTTGCCTGTACTTCAGTTTGAATTTGGAAGCCTTTGGTTCCCTTTAAGCTGTCGATTGCCTCTTTTGACACCACTCTCATGAGATCCAACAGTATGATTAAGTCTTTGTCATGTTTAGCAACACCAAGAACTGCTTCAGATTTGTCAACGATTAGACTGTCAGGATTGGTTTCTATATCATCTTTTGGTAATGTGAGTACTTCCATAACGCTGTCTACCATGACGCCGATTGGGTGTTTGTCTTGAACAATAATCATTATGCCTGTGCAATCGTGCTCTTTCTTCTCATCCATTCCAAAACGCTTACGCAGATCTATAACTGGAATGACTTCTCCTCGTAGATTGGTCACTCCTTTAACGTAGTTGGGAGCGTATGGAACTGGGGTTACTCCTTCAAAGTTTTTTACTTCTCTAACTTGATGAACATTTACGCCATAAAAAACGCTATCAAGGGAGAAGGTAAGCATTTGTAATTCTTCTCTTAGGGTTTTCCTATCGATATCTACCATTTTAGATTACACCTTGTATGGACTGGTTTGTATAGGCTATCTGGAAAAGGTTTATTTGATGCTTATGAAAGCAAACTATGAATTACGGGTTCAGAATCAGAAAAGAATTAGACGATGTATGATGGCTTTGTCATTGCGTTTATTTGGCTCTTCAGCCAATTCTCATCCATTAAGCACCATTTAGCATTGCCTTCTTCAATCTGTAAAACAAGCACTAAATTCAGCTTATCCAGCTTTGCGTACTCCAGCAGCACATCGTAAGCAGCCTGGCTTATCTCCATTTCAAGGTCTTTTGGTTTGTTATCGCCGATTTTTCGTCCATGGAAAACGGCTCTGAGTTTGTCTGCTCCTTCTTTAACCTGCACGTTTACTTGATTAATATAGTAAACGGTGTCTTGATAGCTTAGTATTACGTTTCTTGCGTTGTCAGACCTTACTTCTGTATGTTCACTCATTAAGTGCTCCCTTCATTGTGTAGTAAGAGACCCTATTAGCAATTAAGGGAGCTTCCTATACATATAATATTCCCTAAAAAAACTATAGAGAGCCCTAAAAAAGCAAGGGCAGAGCTAAAAACTGGCCTAAGCCTTATGAACCTTATTCGTAAACTGCTTAACGTCTAATACTAAAACCACTTGACCGTCACCAAGAATCGTCGCCCCGCTTACGCCTTTAATGCCTGAGAGGGTATCATTGAGTGTTTTAACCAGTATGTCTTGTTGCCTAAGCACGGAATCTACAACAACTCCCAGCTTGTTTTCTTCATCGCCAAGATATGTTATGAGCAATTCAAGGTCTTCCTCGTCGTCGCCTTCAAGATTAAGGATTTTATGCAGATGAACTACAGGTATAACATGGTTGCGTACAACGATAGCATCGGTTTTTCCAAGCGATTTAATCTCGCTTTTTCGTGCACGTACAATCTCAGACACTTGGCTGGTTGGAATAGCAAAAGTCTGACTAGCGTCCTTAACAAGAATAGCCTGAATAATCGCCAATGTTAAAGGCAGTTTAATGCTTGTCTTGGCTCCTTTACCTAACTGGGTTTCTAAATGCACTGTTCCGCCAAGCGCTGCAATCTTTGTTTTAACCACATCCATGCCAACTCCTCTGCCGCTGGTGTCTGTTACTTCTTTTGCAGTAGAGAATCCTGGCAGGAAAATCATGTTAACGATTTGGTCTCGTGTCATCTTGTCGAGTTCTTCTTTGGTGGAAAAGCCCTTCCTTATGGCGCTTAGCTTCACTTTTTCAGGGTCAATGCCTGCTCCATCATCTTCAATTTCCACAATCACGTGGTCGCCGTTTCGTTGCGCTGACAGTCTTATTTTTCCAGTTGGATTCTTGTTAGCTTTCTCTCTTTCCTCTGGATGCTCTATGCCATGGTCAACACTGTTTCTTAACAGGTGAATTAGTGGTTCTCCGATTTCATCAAGAACCGTTCTGTCAACCTCGATGTCTCGACCTTCCATAACTAAATCAATTTTCTTTTCCTTCTTAATTGAAAGGTCACGCACCAACCGTGGAAACCTGTCAAAAATCTGGCTCACTGGTACCATGCGTACCTGCATGACCAGGTCTTGAAGGTCAGCGGTTAAGCGGTCAATGTTTTCTGTAATGCGTTTTAAGCTTTCATTACGGTTATCAGCAGTTACTTGAAGTAGTGCAATCTTGTTAATTACGAGCTCGCCAACCCAATTCATTAACCTGTCCAATTGCTCGTACTTCACCCTGACAGTCTGGGTTGAACGGATATCTGAAAGTGTTTTGGCTTCTTCAGACGAATGGACAGGGCTCGCTGGCTTGGCTTCCTTGATTGGTACAGTTGAAGGACTAGACGTAGTTGAGATGCTCGGTTGGACTGGCGTATTCTGAACTGGCGAGTTAATATCAAGTGGGAAAATATGCACATCTTCCACTTCACAAACCTGCTGAGCGCACTTCTCTACTTCTTTATCCTCCAGCTTTGAGGTAACAGCCAATTTGAAGCTATAACCAAGCCGTTCCTCATCGAGGTCTTTTTGGTCTGGCAATGTTTTAACGATTTCAGCAATCTCTGAAAGTTTACTGATTAACATGCTTGCCCGAATATTTTTAAAATTGCAATCCTTGCTGAACTTTAACTCTAGAACGTAGCTGTTATTACCCTGAGTTTCCGCCTTCCTAACGGCTTCTATCTGTTTTTCGTCTAGCTCGAACTTTTCTTCAACAGGCGCCTCTTTTTCTTGAGGGTTATCCTCTTTTTTGGGCGGTTCTGGAGCGGTCTGTTGAGTATTCACCTTTTGAAGCTTTTCTTTAAAGGCTGCAACGTTAATTTCTTCTTCAATCTTTTTTTGAATTTGTTCTAGCCTGTTTGATAAAGAGTCCACGCACTCAAGTAGTGTACTTACTAAAGTGCTGCTTGGTTTGTTGCCCTTGCGCATGCCATCAAAAATGTCTTCCATGGCGTGGGTTAGCTCTTGAAAATCTTTGAACCCCATCATTCCAGAGGAGCCTTTCAACGTGTGCGCTGACCTGAAAAGCATGTTAACTAAATCCTGATTCTCTGGATCTTTTTCAAGTGATAACAGAGACTTAGTTAATGTTTCTATGTGTTCTTTGGCTTCTTCAATGAATAGTTGTCTGTACTGGTCATTATCTAACGACAAGGGACCCTTCACCTTCCTTCCAGTTTACTTTCTGACTGCACCTTCTTAAAATGGCAAAAAAAGATTATTTGGTTGAGTGCGTGAATAATTTTACATACAAAAAGCTGTAACCCTTTACATGTTGGATAACCGTTTCTGATAAACCCTGGTTTTAACATCAATAGGTGTAAACTTCACCGCTGGCTCTCCACTTAAGATTTCCGCTTTTCCGCTGACAAAGTATCCTCCGTCTCGTAGAGCGTTGTAGAAATGCATGTGAACTTGCTGTTGACCCTCTCTTGAGAAGTAAATCATAACGTTTCTGCATAAAATCAAATCTAAACCTGGATGCGCAGCAGGCTTCATCAAATCAAACTCTTCAAAACGAACCAACTTTTTAATGTGATCCTTAACACGGTAAAAGTCGTTTTCTTTAGTAAAATAGTTATCAATCAATAAGCGGCCTATGCCTTGCAACTGCTTTTCCTGATATTCGCCCTTAGCAGCTTTAGACAATGCATCTTTATCGATGTCTGAAGCGTAAATTATGACTGGGTGAGTTGCTAGTTTTGAACCCAAGATTTTGTGAGTTAAAATCGCCAGCGAGTAAGGTTCTTCTCCTGTAGCACAGCCTGCACTCCAAATTTTAACTGGGCAGGTTTGGAATAGTTTGGGAAGAATAAACAACTCTAGATAGCGGTAAACATCTGAATCTCGCATGAAAGTTGTGTAGTTAACCGTTATTTCGTTTAGTAATATGTTGTATTCATCTGGGTTTTTGTTTAGGTATTGCAGGTATCGACCGAACGTGTTAGTGTTGGTTGCACGTAACCTTATGCTCATGCGTCGTTTAAGGTATTCATCTCGGTAACCACTAAAGTTAACTCCAACCGTTTCCTGAAGCTTCTTCTTCAAGCGTTGAAAAGACATGTTCTCCAAGAAATCTTCTGCAGGCTGAACCTGCTTGTTTAGAGTTTCAACCAAGATACCTCACAACTCCTTTGATTTCTAAGTTGTTATTGCAAGCGCAGATTCAGAATTATTGTTTGGGTCTTCAAGCCATTTTTTGCCTTTGTCAATCAACACTTTTAGCAGTTCAGAGCTTGGAAACGTTATTAGAAAGCCTTCTGCAGAACTGTTGCGTCTTTTGAAACGAGCATCGAAAATGACTGCTATATCTGAGCAAAGCGCTTGTTTTAAGAGTAAGCTGTCGATAACGGCGTCAAAGCAGTCGTTGATTACTTGGGGTGGGTTAGGGATTAATTCAATGCCTGTAAAGTCAGCCATTGAACTAAGGAATGAACAGACCATAATAGAACCCAGCTCTTCTATGGCTGATAATTCAATCTCTGGTTTTTCGCATTCGGTTGATCGAGCCATCAGATTAGCGATTTTCTCGGCTTCTTGAGCTTCAAAAATCAGCATTATATCACAATCCATTCTGCCTCTTAGCTGCATCAAAATTGCCGTAACCACAGTATCATGTTTATTATAGATTCTTGGAACCATGTGTGGCGCGGTAACATACATTTTGGGTACTTCAATTTTTATTGGTTCGTGAATGATTTTTGATAGAGCAATAGCTGCGTTTCCAGCGCCGATGCTTCCGATTTCAGTGAGGATGTCTATGTCTGAAATCGAGTTAGGGTTTTGATTACATTTCACCATTTTCAGGAGCCTCATTTTTTATTGTTTCGGTCGAAGCAATTTCAAAGTGGACGCCGTCGTCTTTGGGCGACTGGTCTTCTTTAAGTGGCTCGTCTTCTAAGCCCAACATTGCTTTAGATTTATTCACAAGTATTGTTTTTAATTCTGGGCTTGGGAAGATTATGAGAATCGATTTTGCATCTGTTCCTTGACGTTTAAAGCACGCGTCAAAAACTAGTGCTTTTTCTGCAATCATCGATTGCTTTACAAGTACAGTGTCAAGCACTGCATCAAAGGTATCTACAACCCTAAGTGGAGGCGTAGGAATAAGTTGGACTCCGGTGAAGTCTGAAATTGCAGTTAGAAATGACCCTATTACTATGTTTGCTAGTTCCTGTATGGCTGATTCTTCCATTGACTCATCAAGCTCTTCAACCGATGGAGCCATGGTCATTAAGGCTGCAATCTTTTTTGCCTCACTATACTCGAACATTAATAGTATGTCGCATTCATAGTCTCTTGTCAGTTGCATGAGGGCTGCTGTCGTTGGCTCGTCGCTTCTGTTAAAGTATTTTCCGACTTGATGTGGTGGTACAGCACAGATTCTTGGTATGTCAATTGCCACTTCCTGTTGAAGAACAGTGGATAAAGATGTTGCAGCATGTCCAGCTCCAATGTTCCCTACTTCTTGAAGTATTCCTAAGTCGGTTGGGTCTTCGGAAGGGTAAGCGTCGGTTACTACGCCCATGTTTTCTGTAGCTTTATTTGTTGAATTTTCTATTTTTTCGCTCATAATTCTCTCGCTTCTCCATTGAAACGTCTAACATTGGCGGTCCCTGTGCCAATGTTGAAGGTTACTCTGCGTCCATGTGAGCCGCCGACATCTTCGGCGATTAATTTTATTTTGTGTTCCTTTAACGCTTCTTTGACAGCTTCCACGTTTTTTGCTCCAATGTTTAAAGCGTTATTTTTCATGTTTGGGAACATATTAGCGCCGCCTGCGATCTTGGCAGAAAGCGGTGATGGGTTAACGGCTATTTTTCTGATTAACTTAACCAGCGCTGGAACTGCAGTGTTTGCGAATTTTGATGGAAGAAGTTCTTGTGGCGAAATAGCAGAGTTTGGAAGCATGATATGAGCCAACCCCCCACACTTATTTTTTGAATCATGCAAGCATATTGCAACGCATGATCCAACGCTTGTAACTAATTTAATTGGCCGATTTTCTGCTTTCATATCTGCCATGTCCACTCGAACTTCTTCCACTGTTGGGCTCGTTTGCGACGACTGTATGGTTGCTGTTGCGTTCAATTCGGTGCAAGCGTTGATCTGGTTTCGAAGGCTTCTCTTCTTGAGCGTATCCCATTGGCTCGATGCTGAAGCCAGATTGGGATTTTGGGCGCTGGTAAGCAATTGCTTAACCTCAGCAGTATTTGGATAGGACTTCCATTACTTTCTGAGGTTGAAAAGGCTTTACAACGAAATCTTTGGCGCCTGCTTTGAGAGCCTCAGCTATCAGTGCTTGCTGTCCCATGGAGCTGCACATGACTATTTTTGCGGCTGGATTTTCTGTTACTATTTGTTTGAGTGCATCGATTCCGTCTTTGGCTTTGGTTCCTGGAGGCATGACTATGTCCATTAATACGAGGTCTGGATGCGCCTGTTGGAACTGGTTTATTGCCTCGTCTCCATTGGCTGCTTCAGCGATTACTTCGTGTCCTGATTGCAGGATTATCTTTTTTAGGACTGCTCTCATGAATGATGCATCGTCTACTACCATTACTGTACCCATTTTTTTGCCTCACATTATGATTATTCTAAAACTGCAGTGCCTGAATATAAAAGTATTGTGTAGTAATACATCAGATTTGAACATATTGGAAATGAAACCTCAAATACGATAATAATTCGTCAACAAGCCAAAAATCAATGAAAAATGGATTATTTTGAACTTGAAGCTGCCGCAGAAAGCGCTCCAGAAATTTTTTGCATATCCTTAGTAATCGCTGACAAGAATTTTATTCTGCTTTCAACTTTACGCTTCTGTTGATTAGTTAATTGTTTGAACTTGGGAATGGCATCCTGTACAACAGTAATAAGCAAGTCTCGGTTTCTTTCTTCGCTTAAGTCTTTTAGCTCTAAATGGCCATCTTCAAATAAGAGTGCTAAATGACCTGTGGGGTCAATGTGAGCGTTCTGCACGACGCCATTGTCTGAGTGGATTATGGCTGGGTTTATGCTGAGTCCTTGGGATAGAGGGTTCATGAAGTTGAGGAGTGCCTTGAAGAACTCTGATACTAGCGATTTTTCTTCAGATGTTAGTTCGCTTATTTGACCCACGTCGTCGGCGACGCCTCTTAGTGACTCAACAAGCTCTTGGACTGATGTTTGCTTGTTTTTTTGGGGTTCTGGTGTTGGAGTGTTGGGTTGTTGGGTCAATGTTTATCAGCTTATTGTTAGGTTGCATCATTTTAGAAAAATTCTTGTATGTTTTTTTTTCTACACACGGTGTCTTTATATTAACTATACCAAGTCGTAATACACAATACTTATATTAGGTGCCATAACCATCCAATACCGTTGAGGTGACATCATAATGGTTTATGGACATCAAGGCATAAAAGAAAAACAAGACCCAAGCAGAATCACCGAAGTTTCTTCCCTACGGCAAGATAAATGTCGGGTAATGGTGTCACTAGAAAAAGAACGCCCAATGTCCACCTCGCCTTTATACTACAAGTACAACATCCAAAGATACGATCTACACCCCAACTTTAGCTTCAGCCACCTCGACAACATGATTCCAAAAAACACGCCAGAATACCTGGATCATGGCTTAAACTATGTCGAACGTATCGTACGTGCACTGTACTACTTTAAG
Organism: uncultured Candidatus Bathyarchaeia archaeon; assembly: GCA_964391275.1. Lineage (GTDB taxonomy): Archaea > Thermoproteota > Bathyarchaeia > Bathyarchaeales > Bathycorpusculaceae > Bathycorpusculum. Next base: position 13,094 of record CAYMLF010000013.1, on the reverse strand, counting down.
CAGTGCAGTCTTATCGGTCCATCGGGAACAGGAAAAACCCACATCGTCTACCTAGTCGCGGAATTAACTGGTCTGCCCATTTGGGAAGTAAACTGTGGTTTAAGCACCAGCAGCTTTGACTTAATCGGTCGTTTCATTGGTTTAGGCAAAGAAAACTGGGTCGACGGTTTACTCACGCAGTGGCTAAGAAAGGGCGGAATCATGTATCTCGACGAAGCCAACATGATGAAGCAGGACGTAGCCACAAGACTCAACCCTGTGCTAGACACCAGAGGTCACTTGGTGCTTAACGAAAAAGACAGCGAAGTTATTGAGCGCCATCAGTACGGGTACATGATTATCAGCATGAACCCTGCAACCGCTGAATTCTCAGGCACCAAACCCTTAAACGCAGCTATGCGGCGACGTATGGCAGTTTGGATTAACTTTGACTTTTTAAGTGTCGGCGAAACCATTTCACCTCATGAAGTGGAAATGCTTCAGAAAAGAACTAAAGTTTCCAAGGATGTAGCGTACAAGATTATTCAGGCTGGCGCCGAACTTAGGCGGCAATACAAGGCGGGCGATTTGCCTTATGGTCCATCTCTTGGTGACTTGATTAACTGGGCAACGCTTGTGTTCGATGGAAACACTCCGATGGGCGCTGCAGAAGAAACCATAATTGGTTTAACCAGTGATAACCCGGAAGTTCAAGCGGATGTGAGGCGCATTTTAGAGGCAGTGTTTGGTAAAGACCAACAATAAATTGAAGTTTGGTATTTATGGGGTTTATTGATTACGCTTGGGCTGTTTCTTTCCAGAAAGATAACACGAAAGTCAGGATACTCCAAGACACAACAATAGACCAGCCGACTTTGGCTCCAGATGATTACGGTTTCACAATCAAGTTGCCTACGGTTCGTTTTCTTGAGGATGGTCAGGTTTCTTTCCTTGGTCAAGTGTTTCCTCATAATTCTCAGGGGAAAAAACGGACTGGACGATTGTTTCGTGCTGCTGTGCTGCATTTAACTACTCATACACTTACACAGTTGCCTAACGAAATTATGTTTCCAAACGCTAAAGATAATCCTCTTTTAGCCTTCTCAAAAGCGCTGGTTCGCGATGTTTACACAAACGCTTACCTTCAAGCATGGTATCCCGACCGTTTTGTAGATATCGCATTTGCAAACGCGTCTTTTTACCAGAGGGTAAAGCCTTCGAACCGTATTTTTGCGGCTTCAACACGAATCATGACGGCTTTGCTTACCAAGCTAAATTTGGGTGTAATCAAAGGTTCATTGGATACTGATGAGGAGCAAGTAGTTAATTCTGTCTTTCAAGAACTCAATGGGTTGAAAGATAGTTACTTGTCAACTTTTATGGGTGAACAATTAGACATTCCAGCGCTTGTGAACGAGAAAATCAAGATTATTGGTGAAGCACTTGACCCGTTTGGTCCATTCCTTGAGGCGCCTTCTCTTCTTAACACTGAAAACATTGGCAGATGCAGCGTTTATGTTGAGCCTGAAGCAAACTTTGACTTTGAAGGCACGTTTATTGGCGCGTTGGAGGCTTTAGGCGGTACTGTTCCAGCCATTGACAGTATGGAGCAGCTTTGGAGGCCTGAACAGGAAGCCGAAGCCCTGCAAGCGTTCGATTCAGACAACTATCAAAAAGAGCGACGGGAAAAAATTTTATCAAGAATAAGCCAGTATGTCGGTTGGACAAGATTCAAAGGCGTTGCTTTTCCAGATGAAGATTATACGCAGTATCTTCGAGCACGGAGTCTTATGCAGGGTGCAGGCCGCAGACTTATGGATGCACTAAGAAGCGCATTAGACCTTCTTTTTGAAGACCCACGCCAGGAAATGGGACAGCTTGATTTGACTGCTGTGATTCAAGCTATGGCTAGCAATAAGCCTGCCACAGACGTTTTCGAGTTAGATGAATATCTTAAGCAGAGTTATGCTTGGTCGATTGTTTTTGATGTCAGCTCCAGCATGAAGGTACGCGGTGAATATGGAAGGGCACTAGCTATTAGTGTCGGCGAGGCAGCAAAAGAGTTAATGACTGATCCTACGTCTTGGTCATTTTTTGCCTTCAGCGACCACTTGTACATTCTTAAGGATAGTACCGAGTCATATTCGAAGACTGTACGGTCAAGAATTGGGGGATTAAAATTTGACGGCCTCACCTACATGCCTGACGCTGTTCATATGGCTGGGAAAATGCTTGCAAAACGATATGAGGAGCAGCGGGTTTTGATTGTAATCTCTGATGGTTGGCCGTATGGTTATGTAAACATGCCCATTGCCCTAAAAGAAGGCGTGGATGACATGCTACGTAAAGGCGTAATTGTTATCGGCATAGGTGTCCAGACGGATAGGATGGGCAATTTTTTTAGGCTGCACACTTCGGTTTACACGCAGAAGGATTTGGTTAACCGGTTTGCAAGAGTGTACATTGATGCTTCGGAAAAAGCTCTCGAAACCTAAATTTTATCGTAAAAGACTGCGTTTTTTCCTGGGTTTAGGCTTGTTTTGTTAATGTGAATTCTGGATTCATATTTTGACGTCATAATTGTATTATATATAAAAAATCAACATCAGTAACCAATTCAGATTTAGAAGCAGAAGATGAATAAATATGGAGATAGCACTCGAAAAAACACCAAGTCTGGTAAAAATGCACAACGACAATGACGCATTAAAACTTGTAAAGCGCGATAAAGGCTTTACCAAGCAGTTATCAACGATTGAGGAGACGTTAGCCAGGTTTGGGCTGCTTAAAAACGAAATTAAAGTCTACCTTTATCTCGCAAGAGCTGGAGAAAAGAAAGCCGGCGAGATAGCAGAAGCAATTGCCCTTCACAGAACCGAAACCTATCGGATTCTTCGTGATCTAGAAAAGAAAGGTATACTTTTTTCCGTGTTTGAGAAGCCGCTAAAATTCACTGCTGTACCACTCGACAAAGCCATTGACCTGCTCGTTGATGCGCAAAAGATGAAGATTCGCTTGCTAGAAAAAGAGAAAGAAAATCTAGTGACAATGTGGATGCAGTTGCCTCAGCCAAAAGTTGAAAGCACCAAGAAAGAGCTTTTCCAAATGCTACAGGGAGAACAGCAGGTTGTATTAAAAGCTGAAGAGTTACTGGATAAAACGACCAGTGAATTCCAAATTTTCGTACCCGACGACTACCTATCACAGCTATACTACAGTGACTTTACTGATAAACTACGGAAAAAACTTGGCGTATTAAATATAACATTGTTGACCGAGGACTCAGCAAAAAGCGCCTTCTTCATTGAACAAATGAAGTGGCCAGCCCAGAAATGTCAAACTGTGCAGACAGAAAATTTGCCGTGCTTTATGATTTCAGATAGACGTGAATTACTCATAGCTTTCCATGAAAGCGATGCCTCAAGCGAAACAGGCGACAAAAAGAAAGACAAAACCAGTGCAATCTGGACAAACTATAACGCATTCGTTTGGACGCTGCAAATGCTGTTTTCGAAACTTCAAGAGTCAGGACAGTAAACGCTTTGAAGCCGCTGTATAATGAAAAACCGAGTAGGCGCTGCTGCTCAAAAACCCATTTTATCTTGTCTATCTCTTTCTTTGATTAGACCGCCATTTCAAAAGCAATACAGCAACCACTATAAACGCGATAAAGCCAAAGATGGCAGCCGCGAAAACGCTGGTTTGCCACCACCCTAAATTATTAGTAACTTTTACTTTTAGAACATAAAAGTCGTAGGCTCCTTCACCTATCGAGTTAGTCCAGCCTGCCATAACAAAGTTTTCTTCTGAAACTTCAACTGCAGCGTAAGATTCTTCGTAATTGCTTCTTCCAATCGTGCAACTTTGCCAAAGATTTCCTGCATTGTCAAGCATAAATATCCAGAAATCGCGGTAGCCATTTCCATAAGAAAAGGTTATGCCTCCTACAACAAACCCTTGTCCGCTTTTTAAAGCGTTGATATAAGTGGGGACGTCAAAGCCGCTGCCGCCAAATGTCTTGTCCCAAAGCTTGTTGCCTTGGGCATCAACTTTTATTATTAACGCGTCGCTTTCGCCTGCGCCTTGCGAGCGGGTGTCTCCAGTTATGACATAACCGTTTGATGCAGGAGTTATGGCGTAGGCTTTGTCGCTTTCGGCTCCGCCGTAAGTGTGGTTCCACAGGAAGTTGCCGTTATTGTCCACTTTTAGGGCTAGAAAGTCATAGTTTCCTTGCCCCATCGAGTTTGTGTAGCCTGCTACTATAAACGAGTTATCGTTGGTGGCTGCTGCTGCTCTGGCAGCGTCGTCCATTTGCCACCCGTAGGTTTTATTCCATAAAACTTTGCCATTTTCATCAATCTTAATTAACCAAACCTGAGAGTTGCTGTTGTCTTCCTCAGTTTGTGATAAGCCTGCAAGCAAAAAACCATCTTGACCTTGTGCCGCGCCAAATAGTCGATCAGTGTATTCACCGCCTAATGTCAAATTCCATATCATTTTGCCTTCCATGTCAATTTTAACTACAAAACCATCGATGTCTGCATCAGTTTTAAACTGGTTGCCGACAAGCAAAAAGCCGTCTTCCAAATTGATTATGTAACGGAATTCACTTCCTATACCTGAAGGGTAGGTTTTGTTCCAAAGCATTTTTCCGTCGTCATCAACACTAATAACCCAAGCGACTGTTTGATTGGCAATAATTGACCTTGTTGAGCCAACAATTATGGTTCCATTGTTTGTTGCTGTAGCGTAAAATGCTCGGTCGTCGCCTGTGCCTCCGAAGGTTTTCTCCCATATCAATTCTCCACCGATTGCGACCTCTTCAGACGTGGCCTTAACGTTTTGGTCTACAAGAGCAGTGGCAAGCATGATAAGTAGTATGGTGAACAGGATGATTTTCTGCTTCAGTTTTCTTCCCCTTTACGGTCAAAGAATTGTTTTCTTGGCAGACGTATTTATTATTATTTGAAGGTGAGGCAAGCAGTTCTTAGTTAAACCACGTATTGAATGCATTGTACGGTGGCAGGGTTTACAATCGCATGCTTTAAGAGCCAGTTTGAAAGCCGTTCACATTTGTGAGGGTCACACGCGAATGACTTCTTGCTTGAATCCCAATAATCGCACAATGAACAGGGTATGCTTGCTTTATTTTCCATTTTAAATCGGGTTAAAGTGGGTCAAAATTCAATTTAGCACTTATGAAGTACCGCTAAAAGGCTAAAATAATGATTCAGAATCCGGTTAAGATAGTGTTGGTTCAACCAATGTTTGAAGCATTATCCCCCGTTGGTCTTGGCAGCTCACCCAAACAAGCACTGGGTCATCTGTTTGGTCAGTTATAGCGGTAAACGTGACTGTGTATGTGCCGTTGCCATGGTCAAAGATGTTTGGTTCTTCGATTACAGTCCAGTTTTCAGATTGTAGTGAGCCATCGTTTGCATAGCTAAACGTAAAGCTCTTTGCCAACGCTGGTTGCTCTTCATTGGAAAGTTTGCAGGTCAATTGAACCTGTTTTTCCGTTTCTATTTGTTGATATTCTCCTGTCACTTCAAGCTTTGAAGTAACCTCAATGTCATATTCTGAAAAGTAAGTTTTCGAAGTGCCTGAAGAGTTGACACCAAAACTCGCGTACGCACTTATGATTGCGGTCCCACTTGAGTTCTGTGTTGTCCAGACGCCGTTAACATATGGTGAAGTATTGCTTAAAATAAACGAAGGAGTAAAAAACGCATTGTACGACTGTTCCAGTGTAATTGCGTTAAACAGATTCAGGTTTGATTCTAAAACGCTGTTATCTCCACCGCTTGAAATATTTACTAATGCACTAATCATTGTGTGCCGTAAGCCTTGCTTGTAAAAGGGCAAATACAAGTCAGACTCTGAGGTGTATTTTAACTGGCTTTTCTGTGCATCTGTAATGTAGAGTGCAGTGGATAAGAGCAGCATAGTTATCACTAAAGCTACTACAATAAGCACCTGTCCTGAATTGCTGCGTTTGCTAACCATTCTAATCCACCATTGCCACTTGAAGCCTAACGATATACACCGAGTAATCAGCATTGATACTTGCACAAACATAATTTACGGCGATTATTCTATCGCTAACAGCGCTGCCACTGCAGACTGGGGCATCATTAATAACTGCCTTGTTTTGGTCAAAAACGGTAATGTTAAACCATACCGCAACAGGTAACGCTGTCTGCACAAGCGCTTTGAACTCTGTCCAAGACTGGGTTTCTATTAGGTCCGCAATTTTTCCATCCTTATCTAAACTTAGCAGCGTGTTGTAAGCAGTGGTTGATAGGGTTTCTGATGAGTTGTTGGTGGTATCTGGCGTTTTAGGAATAAATGCAAGCACTGAAAGCAGCAGTATAGCTGCAAAGAAGGCTTCAATTATTCGAATTTGACCCCTATTATCCTTTAGCAGTCGTCTCATTCAGAAACCTCCCCGAGAGTCACTGTTAACCTGTACAGTACGCCCTTGATAGTTACAGTATAAACAAACGCGTTCTGGTCAGTGTTAGCAAAATTTGAACCATAACTCAGCGGAACAGGCGGGTAAGCCGTCCATTCTGAAAAAAAGGCGCCTTCGTACATGCCAGTTGCAACCAAAACAATAGGGCTTTTGTCTGCCCAATTAGGTATCTCGTAAATTCCGCTTGAAATAAAATTTGCCTCAGCCTGATACGCAAAACAAAACGCGTGGCATTCGTCTATAGTAGCGCCTGAAGTAGTGATGTTGATATT
>CAYMLF010000013.1:0-6268 GCA_964391275.1 uncultured Candidatus Bathyarchaeia archaeon | reverse complement strand
TGACGCTTATTCCAAACGCGAGTTTGTTTAGCTTTGCCGCATAAGTCGCTTCATTATAGGGCAAATAGCCGCTCTGATTATTCAACCTGCAAATTTTGTCTACATCAATCATATACGCGTCAGAACCGCTAACCTGAGCTAAACCGAAATTTTCAGGTACGGTGCCGCTTGAACCCCAATCTACCGGTGAACCAACGCTGGTGACGATTTGTTCAGCGATGTTTTTCAGGTAGCTCGGATGGTTCAAGTCTTGCATGTTGTTTATGTTAGTTTGCATTGTAGCGGTAAGCGAAGCGGTAGCTATGAGCGCTGCTGCAATAAGGACGGTGCAGGCGAAGAATGTGTCAATAGCAGCGCTGGGCATTGTTAATTTCTCCTAATGCTACAAGGACGCTTGTGACGGCGGAACTGGTGAGGGCGTCATCCCGAACATTCCTGCAAGTAACCATTGAGATACAACTAGCGAAACGTATGCTGTTGCACCGAGCAAGGCTGAGTACTGAAAGCCAGCGCCAAAGTTGCCTTCGCTTATTTTTCCAATGAAAAACCCTGAAATCCAGCATTGAAGAATAATCCCTACAGAGAACATTTTCATCTGGTCAGACATGGCTAAAAAGGCAACGCTTGAGAGTTCGGTGCTGACAACGTTAGTCATCATAACAGTGGTTAACGAAACAATGGTTGTAGTTACGGCAATCAAAACACTCCAAACCAGCGCCAAGAAAATGTATGGCTTAAGCAAGCCGCGACGGTTAATCTGCAGTTCTCGCTCTTTTTCGCTGTATTCCGCGAGAATTTCTAAAGGTTCAGTTGAGTTTCCGCCGATTTCGACAGTTTCAATCATCATCGCAAAGTTTACTGTTACGAACCAGCTTTTGATTTCTTTACGAATGTTTGTGAACGTTTTTCGGATTGGAACACCCCACTCTATTTGGCTACGCATCAATTCCAAAAACTTTCCAAAGTGCCCATAATCTTTGCGTCTAGTGGCTTGTATAATGCTTTTTTCTGGAGAAAGCCCGATTTTATGTGATTCAGTGATTTCCCTTATGAAATGCGGTATTGCGTCTTCAGCGTTATAGTTGATTCTGGCTATTCGGATGTACTCGATTGCAGGAATCAATGAGCCTACTACTAATCCGATTGTGGCGACTTCAGGTAAACCCAACGGTTTAGTCGATTCAGCTAATCCCGAAACGGCAAAACCAATTATTCCTGCTCCAACCGCTACCAGTATGATTACAGCTTTTTTGTATAGCGCTTTTAGGTCTTCAAAAGCGCTTTTCTGCATGTTATGCGCTATCAAAATGAAGAACCCTGAAAGCACTGGCATAAACACGAACGCAATCAAATACGACATAACTGGCGAAGTAGGCAATGACATTCCCGCCAGCAAATCCAAAGTGTTTGTAGACGAAAAAACCACGAACAAAATGTAGACGCATAACACCACAATCAACATAACAGTGTACGCCTCAACCAATGTGGCGATTTTCTCAACTGAACGCGTTAATGCTCCATGACGCAGTTCAAAGATGGCTTTTAACTCGCTTTTTAAATAGTTAACCATGTTGCCGCCGCTTCGAACAGAGGAAACGTACCCGCCTAGAAAGTTCTTGTACAATTTTGAATCGGTTTTTTCAGCACGTAAATGCAAGACTGTTAAGGGGTCCTTTCCTAGAACCTCAACTTGCCGAACAATCTCATCGGCTTCTTTTTTAAAGTTCGGCATAAAAGAAAGCTTGCGGATTTTTTTCCAGCTATCATATGGAGAGACACCGCTTGCAGAAAGCAAAGTGAAAATCATAACAACGAAGGGCAGTTCATGCTCTATCTTTTCTCTTTCTTCACTAGTTGCTTTGGAAAGCTTTGTGATAATTTTGCCAAGTGGACCACCAGGCGCTTTCTTCATTATTACTGCTCCTTGATTTCTTCACTGACTTCTTCAGGCAGATTGATTTCGCTGCTTAACGCGCGGTGAACGCTTCTAAAGTCTCGAAGGTTCTTCTCTACCATTTGAAGAAGAATCTGTTTGCGTCGCTCTAACTCTTGCATAACCACGCTGTACGGCACATCCAGCGCCTTCGCGATTTTATTGAGCAAAAAGCTTTCTTCAAGGTTATCCTGAAAAGTGTCAGTGGTAGAGTTCCAGTTAAACGTGTCAATTATTGTTCCGCTGTTATTGATTTCTGATATGCGGACAAATTTGCGTGTGGAGACTTTTCGGTCAGACAGGATATAGTTTGGTGTTTTAACTTGTTTGACAACTATAACGCAGTTCATTAAGGGAAGAATGCCTTCGGGAATATTCATGGGCGGCTGGGTTAACCTTTTCATGACAGTTTCCACGTCTTCAGCGTGAGTAGTGCAGAGGCCACCGTGTCCCGTAGCTAAAGCCTGAAACAGAACGTAAGCTTCTTCACCTCTGATTTCGCCTACAAGAATCAAAGCTGGACGATGACGCACAGCTGACTTGATAAGGTCGTATAAGGTGACTTCTCCTTCGCTGTCACCGCCAAAGCCTGGTCTGGCAATGGTGGAAACCCAGTTTTCCTGTGGCAAGTTGATTTCGGAAACCTCTTCCACAGAAATTATTTTGAAGTCGGGCTTAATCAGGCATGCAATAGCGTTCAACGCTGTGGTTTTTCCGGCGCCTGTGGAACCTACCACCATCATGGACATTTTGTTTTCCATAAGGAGCCACAGGTAAGCACCGATGTTTTCATCGATTGTTTCATTCATGATTAAGTCAACGATTGTGATGGGGTCGTCACGGAATTTTCTTATCGTAAAGCTGGTTCCTGCAGGAGTAGTTTCTTTACCGAATGAAACCGCAAGTCGGTGTTTGCCTGGAAGCGTTAAATCCACAATTGGCCGTGCAATGCTCACGTGTTTGCCTTGTCGGTGCACGATTCTTGTTATGAAATCGTCAAGTTCTTCCTCGTCAGTGTATATGATGTTAGTTTTTGCATTTTCGTATTTGCGGTGCCACAGGTAAACTGGTTTGTTGACTCCTAAACAGCTGATGTCTTCAATGTATGGGTCACGGATTATGCCGTCGATTTTTCCGTAGCCAATCAAATCCCTTTCTATATAGTACATGATTTTTTTTAGCCCAATCTGGTCAGTTCCTTCCAGCACTGAACCGTGTTCCTCAATAATTCCCGGTATTTGCCTGTGGAAGGATTCTTCAAGTGTTTCATCTAATCTGGGCGCTTTTAACTCGTACTCTAAAATGTTTTTCAGTCGTTTGTACGCTTCCCGCTCCTCTTTTGACATGGTCAACTCGTCAACCACGTACAGGTAGCTGCCTTCAGCCTCGTCTTGGAAAATCCAAGCGTACGAAAACGGTGCCTTAAGTGGGTAGCTTTCTACTTGAATGTAGCCTTCAGGCACTCGGCATCCTTGAATTCCTAAGTAACCTACAAGGTCTTCGCTGGAGATTTTCTCTTTTTCCTCAACTTCTTCTTTTTTCTTTTTTCCAAACGGCATATCAGTTAACTCCTTTTATTGACAAATAGATACCTGAACTGTCTGTTTGACACTCCAAGATGGCTATCCCTGAAAAGCTAGTGTATACCCCTGAAGTGCTTACTTTGCAGGGAATGTATGCTTTCTGTTCACTATAGTTCAGGGCTGACCCAAAACCTGCTTCAACCCAGACCTTGGATGAATCATTGGCGATTTGAATCCAGTATTTTTGGTTTCCAATAGTTGATGGCACGTTAAGGTGTACGCTTGAGTTAGCATTGTCTCTGATGGCATGCAAGATAAGCTCGTTGCTTTGCGCTGCAACGTATTCGGCTACGTTTACTAACTGTTGAGTTTCTGCTTTTGACTTCATGTTCACCGTTGAAACACCGCACATACAGATCAATAAGGCGCCGATTAGAATTGAGGCAAACAAGGTGTAGATGTAGCTTGGAACTATCGATGGCATTTTATCTCAGGCACCTCTGGATTTGAAAAGTTGATTCAACGGTTTCAATGTTGATTACTGCGCCTGCTTGAGTGCATGAGATGGGAACTGTTACATAACTGGTCTGTCCGCCGAATGCTGCGGTAAAAACTAGCTCGTTTATGGTGTAGTCGATGTTGTAGGTTAACATTGACATTTCAGTATTTACGCAGGATGCTTTTACAGGAATTTTCCCGCGTACACCAAATTCCTGTGAAGTATTCAGGTTAACAATGTAGATTCGGATGTTGTTTACTGTTTTTTCATTATCCAAGCCTGCTGTGGTGTATGATACAGTTGGGCGGTAACCCAAATGAATCTCTGGGTGTTCAACTCCGCTAACGATTTTTAACTGGGTTATTATTGAACCGCTTTGGTTAGTTATTGCTCTGCCGTCGCCTTTCAGGAAGGTACCTGTGTCAGATGTCTGAGAATAAGGCAGTTCATACTCTATTTGGCCTACTGCAGCGTTAAAAATGGTTGCTGAAATGTCTTGGTTATCTGAAACGTTTATGATTAGCGGGTTGGTTGTGGGTAGGACGTTTAGTTTTCCGCCTGTGTCTGAAAACTCAAAGACATTAGCGGCTCCAGGTTGCCAAAGAATCGGCAGCACGGTTTCGCCAAAAGAGAGCATGTCTTGTTTTGCAGTGGCAATTTTTAGTGCTGTGCTGCGGGTGTTTACTTTGTCGACGGCAAAGAAGTATGTGATTGATATCATGCCAATCATGGTGACAAAGAGTATTAGGAATGTGACAGGGATGGCTAAGGCATGTCGGGAACCGATTAGTTTTCTAATTAGAATCTTCGCTTGCACTCCTTGTCCGTCCTTTTCTTAGCCATCGCTTTTAAATTCTGATTTTTAGATAATGATTGTTTGTGTGTACCAATAATACTGCACACGCACTTTGTGATTAGGGATTAATAACAGAAACTTGGGAGAGGTGTTAAAATAAGAAAAATAGTGAGGGGGGTTTCTCACTTTAAAGATCGTTTGTTTAGCTAGCTTCTACGTTGGATTCTTTGTAGTACATCGCTTGTGATGTGAAGACGGTGATTGCACAAGTTAAGCCGATGTCGTTGACGGTGATGCTGTCTGGTTGGTCAATGAAGATGATCATTGTTTTTCCGGATTCAAGTGTTAGGTCTGTACTGCCTTTTACTAGTGTGTAGTTTTCACCAATGGTTACTTCAGCGCCGTCTACTAATGTGTCGCTGAATGCAATATCAGCTGAGACTGACTCAGTTGTGATGTTATAGTAGACGTTGCCCCATTGGCATTCTTGGCCTCTGACTGTTAGTTTGTCGATGACGACGTCTCTGCCGCCTGTGTTGATTATCATGATTGCTGCTTGACTTCTGTATGTGGTTGAATTTGCTAATGCGTACCATACGTGTTGTTTGGTTAGGTGTAGGCTTTCTTCTTGTACTCGTGTGCTGGTGACGTTGATTGCGAAGTATGTGACGACGCCTGCGAGTAGCACTGATACGACGAGGATGATTAGTGTTGTTACGACTGTGCTTAGAGCCCAACGGTTCTTTAGTAGATTTCTCATTTTAGATTTCACTTTAAAAATTCTTACGCTTTTTCTTGATATGATAATTTGTGCGTAATAAAAAAGACACAAAATTTAGATGAAGGATATGAATGTAAAATCTATCTCCTCAAGAGGCATTTGGACGCAAATGCTGTTTTAAAGATAAAAAGAAGAGTGGGGGTTGGCTTTTATTTGTTTTTTTAGTTGGATTCTACGTTGGTTTCTTTATAGTACATCGCTTGTGATGTAAAGATTGTGATTGCTGCGGTTAAGCCGATGTCGTTGACGGTGATGCTGTCTGGAGAGGCAATGAAAATGATCATTGTTTTGCCTGATTCAAGTGTCAAGTCAGTTGTTGATACGTCCAATGTATAGTTCTCGGTTCCAAGAGTTACTTCTGTGTCGGCAGTTAATTCCGTGATGAATGTTAAATCGTCAGAGACTGACGCAGTTGTGATGTTATAGAATATCTTGTCCCATGCGCATTCTTGGCCTCTGACTGTTAGTTTGTCGATGACGACGTCTCTGCCGCCTGTGTTGATTATCATGATTGCTGCTTGACTTCTGTATGTGGTTGAATTTGCTAATGCGTACCATACGTGTTGTTTGGTTAGGTGTAGGCTTTCTTCTTGTACTCGTGTGCTGGTGACGTTGATTGCGAAGTATGTGACGACGCCTGCGAGTAGCACTGATACGACGAGGATGATTAGTGTTGTTACGACTGTGCTTAGAGCCCAACGGTTCTTTAGTAGATTTCTCATTTTAGATTTCACTG
>CAYMLF010000012.1:0-22734 GCA_964391275.1 uncultured Candidatus Bathyarchaeia archaeon | reverse complement strand
GCGTCAGCCTTCTAAGCTGAACGTCATGGGTTCAAATCCCATCGGACCCGCCATTCCAGAGGCGCATTTACACTGATGCCTCCTGTCGGATTAGCTGTTTTAATTGATTGCTGAGAAGTTGCAGTTGGTGGTTTTCGAAGTCTTCTTTGTTTTTAGAAGTGATTGCTCCATTGCTTAAAGCGTCTCTTGTTAGAAGTTGTTCTGGGTTCATTCCCCAAGCTCGTATTATTTCTTTAAGTGCTTCAACTTTGTTAATGTGAGTTTTTGGTTTTATGGCTATTCCTGAAGATGTGTAGACATTTCGCAGTTTATCTATTCCGATACTTTGTATGTCGTGGTAGGTGTTAACTGTGTGTCCCATCATGTAGTCAACGTAGTCAGGCTGAACTCCTAAGGATAAAAGTTGAGTTTTGAAGTATTTTCGTAGGCTGTGGACTCTTAGGTCATACATTCTACCGTTAAGTTTCTTGATTAAGTTTGCTTTAAGGTAGAGTTTATGAACTACTTTACGTATTTGTTTTGAGCTTATGCTTTTTGGGGCTTTTTTTGTTTCATCACGAAATAGTGGTGTTTCATCGGTTAAGATTTCCGGGGGTATTTTGTCTGTGCCTCTTGTTCTTTGGTCTAAGTACAGTTTTAGATATTGAACTGCTTCAGTTCCAATGAAGGTGTCGTAGTCGTTGTATTTTCCTTTGGTTATTTCTGCTTCGATATGAACATGGATTGGTGTTATGTTGTTTTCTAAGTCTTCTCGTATATGTCGATATTGTAGCTTTGAGAGTGTTTCTTCGCGGAAGGCGCCTAAAGCTAACATGGACAGTATTGCTTTTTCGCGTAAATTGGCGATTTCAAGCAGTTTGGCTAATTCTTCTGGTTTTGGTGCTCTGTCTTTGAATACTACTCTTTTGCTTAGGGGTTCGGAAAGTTCTATTTTTACTCCATTGACTCGGTAGAATGTTTTTACGCTTTTAATGTGGTTATTTACTGGTCCGGGTGTTAATCCGTCGTCTTGCAGTGTTGCCAAGTAATCATTTAGGTGTCCAGTGTGGTTTTGAACACGCAAAGGGTCAGGTATGGCTCCGATTGGTTTAACGTCTTGAATTATAATGTCTGGGCCGTATCCAAGCCAAGCTGAGTATCTTTGAACGCTTTGGGTGTATCTGCAGCAGCTGTGAAGTGAACCTGAGCAGTGGCGTAGGAAATGTCGCGCCATTTTGATTATGCTTTGATTGTCGAAAACGAATGTTAGAAGTCCTGGTGTTTCACTTATGAAGGATTTTAGAATATACTCGATTAGTCCTTTTTCTTTGGCGGCAAGCACTTTTTGCAAGTTTAAGGTAACTGGTTTGTGGAGTCGCCAACCTCTTAGGCTTTGCTCGATAATTACTGAGTTGCCCTGTATTTTTAGTGGAAACTGCAGAGTTTTCAGTTCTTCAACAGTTAGTTGTTTTCTTCTGACTATTGTTTGAGGCGGTATGGCTGCTGTTGCGGCTTCGGTCATGTAGCGGATTCTCCTTTTATGTGAGTTTTTCGCTCAGTTGGTCTGAACGCATACTCATCATTAACTATGGGTTGTCCTGAATTTAATAGCCATTCTGAAATTATTTGTAATGGTAACTTCTTCATCTGAAGGATATCGGATTTCAAAATAACCAGTCCAGAAGCTTTGGGATCTCCGCCTTTCAGTGTAGGTGGATCGGCATCTCGATCTGAAGTTATTGTAATATAGTATTCACATTCGTACACTAACCAACCCACAGTTTCTCTAACTTGCGGTTTCATAGCCAAAGCTGAAACTCGATTGAAAATAACATGGTCAAGATAACGGACAAATATCAATTCCTTAAACTCAAGAGGTATTCTGTAACACTTAACAGTAAACGCGTTTTCTGGTCTTATAGAAGTGACATCTGAAGAGTTACCCTTACCCTGAACCTTAACCATCAACTCTCAGGGTGCCCCCTTGTTGGGTCGTTCGCATGTTTCATCAAAATCTGCTAGGAAAGGTTCGGGTGCGGTAACGTTGGTAACGTCAGTAACGTTTTTTCGATGCAGTGCATCTTGTTTCTCGCAGGTAAATAGTGGGCTGTCAGGTACATCGCATGCTAAATCTGTTACTCCTGTTACTTCTGTTACCTTGCCGGGAGCATAATTAACCACAAATTCTCTCAGTCGTTTTTCTATGCGTCTTGGATCAAAGAAGATAACTCTTGAATTATGCCCCTCAACTTTTACTTGAGTAGGTAATCCCTTTTCGGCAATCCCTAAACTACCTATTGCCTTACGGATTGATTGGGGGCTCCATTTGAACTGGTCTGCCAAGTCTTTGGTTGTTAAGGCAGTTTTGTGTTCTGTTTCCCTTTGATCTACCGTCTCAATATCCCGCCTATCTAGAATGTAGAAGATGTTAGGTCGCCATTTGTCGAATAGGCCTTCGCTGATTTTTTCCCATAAAACGTTGATAAGTAAGCCGTCCATGCTGTTGGCTTTTTCTTCTATCTTAGCTTTTTCTACTTCCTTTGCGGTTTTTGTGATGGTGTCTTTTAGGCTTGGCTCATGCTTACTGAGAGCTATAAGCGGCAAAAGAGAAGCTACCAAACGATGATCTTTTAGTCCGTTAACCCAGGCTTCCTTGTTTATTGAAATCTGTTGATAATACTTCATCCTCAAGTACAAAAGTTTGTTCTGCAGTTCTAAGCCTTGTTTTAGCATCTCGTCGGTTTCTATGACTGGGAGTTTTTTGTCGCTGGTTTGACTATAGAAGGGTAGGGCTCGGCTTTCTGTTGCGTTATCGTCGAACGGTCTGCGTTGCGTTACAATGGTTAAGCCAAAGTTGCTGAAGGCATCAGTGACTTTTGGGTTCTTTGGGTTCTGTCTGCTTAAAGGGGTGCCTGTTGCTCTGCAGTTTAAGAAATGAACTAACTCGCTTTTCTCATTGGTGTTAGCAAAATCTGCCTCATCCAGCACAAGAGTGCCTTGCCATAGATCCATAGGTCGATAAAGACTTGGTATTCGATAGGTTGACATTTCAAAGTATGGACGGTAACTTAGTAGTCTTAGGACAAAGGCTAAGCGGTTCTTGCCGCTTTGGCTTGGTCCACGGATAGGAATTATCGGTGCAAATTTTCCGCTTCCGGCTATGTCATAGGTTGGGTCAGCGACAAATCGGTCAAGAAACCATGAGCCAACACAGATTCTGGTCAGAAGTCTAACTAGAGCATCTTGTCCACAGGGGTCGTAGCTTAGAAGTGCGAATTTGTCTATTTCTTCAAAAAGTTGCTTAAACGTGGTTTCGTTATAATCTGTTGGGACAATAACTAGTCCTTTTTTGACTGAGTCGTTGAAAACTGGAATGTAGATGATGTTTTGGTCTTTTGCATTGGTTTCTCCAGATGGAATCTCCTTTTGTGTTTTAAAAGTGTCTTTCTTGAAGAAGTAGACTAAGTATTGTGGTGGTTCTTTTCGGTTCCAAATTTCCTCAGCGATGAAATCGGGCGTTATCACTGTTGGTCTTTGAACATAAACATCTTTTTTCCCTGCTTCTACTCCATCTTTACAACCATTTCGAGATATTGCTTTGGCTCCTAATTTGCTTCTTAGTGTGCAGTGGGGTAGACAGTAGCCATATTCTTTGATTGTCTCGCATTTTGCAGTCTTTTCAGCGTCGATGCTGGCAACTTGGGCACTGCAAGTGTTTACTTCAAAGTCTGCTTGGTTCTTAAAGAGATCAATTATCTCTTGATCGGTATAGCTAAGCCGTTTGTATTCTGCTGCGATCGCAAGACGCATTAAATGACCGTTTGGCCCCGTGAGCTGAAGCTTTAGAGCTTCCAAGATGCAGGGTCTAGGCTTACTGAATGTTTGTTTTCTGTTTTCGGTTTTCTGGGGTTGTGTTTGTTCTTTGAGAAGTCCATGCTTCTTCATAACTGAAAGAAAAGTCTGTTCTATATCCGCTATTTCTGTCGGGTTGTTATCGTTAAGTTTACTGTAGCCTAAGCTTGGTGCCATTAGGCAGAGTTTTTTGTCACCTAAAAGCTCTAAGCTTGCAGTGTTATGGTAGGTGCCTACTGTTTTGGGCTTGGTTTTGGTCCAGTAGATCAGATGTATTCCCTTGTTTACGGTCTGCTCCATGCAGGTTATCGGGAACTCTTTGATTAGCATTCGACCTTTATCTTTTACTTCATCGGTGACGTCGTTGCCTTTGCAATCATAATCAACAACTGAGAGATAGAGGCCATTTCTTGCTTGAGTTCCGAGGAGAACAGCAAAAGCGTTAACTTCATTCCAGTTAAGAGCGTTGAATTCCTTGTCGGTTTGAAGTTGCGTTTCCCATTTCTTCCAACCGGGTGTAAGGATAATCTTATCGTATTCTTCGCCTTTTTTTGTGAGTTTGAAAGGAATCACACTGAGACCTAATGCATGATAGCTCCCAGCAGCGGTCTTGAGTTCCTCTTCAGTTGGTTGTTTAAAGTTCTCAGGCATTTCCGTCACCTTTTCGCTCTTTTGGGGAAAATTCAGTACATGCTTTGTCTCGTGCAATCCGCCATATTCTTCCCTTAGTGCATCTGCCAACCCAGTTTAAGCAGTCCCAACAGCGTTTTACATCTTCACCCGTGAGTGCTTTCTGCAGTAAGTTAATTGCTAATGCCTTGCAGTCTTCAAGAGCTTCCAAGTAACCTTCTGGGTAAGTGTTTTTTGGGGAGGGCTCGGTCATGTTAAGGTGTCCTTTGTTTTTTGGGTGAAGTTAGTGCAGGTTTCGTCTGTAGGATTTCTGTTTGTTTTTTGTTTGATGCAGTAGCCTGTTGTTTCTAGGTAGCTGGCGTGCTGCAAGTCGGCTTTGATTATTTCGATGCTTCTGAGTGCTTCGTCGATTGTTGTTTTATCTGAGAAGAGTAGGACTGCTGTTCGGTTTGGGGTGGCTCTGACGTTTGTGCCGAGTATTTGGAAGAGGGACTTTGGGATGTAGGCGAGGCGTTCTTTCTGGTTTATTTTTATTCTTAGTTCCAAGTTATTATCCCGCTAACCACGTTCATTTTAAATGAACTTAAGAAAGACTTATTAGAAACTTAGTTATAAGTTTTTTTGATATGAACCCAGTTCAGGAATAGATGAACATGCCTAAAGCCATTAGAAACCCATCAAATGCAATAATAGAAGCACTCTCCAAACGAAATAAAGCTACATGGGCGGAACTGATAGAGGAAACACACCTCAGCAAAGGTGCGTTGAGCCAATACCTCACAGAACTAATCAAAGAAAAAAGAATTAATACCGAGACTGATGGTACCAAGCGGCCTCCTAGAACGCTATATTCATTAGTTGATCCAATTCAAGCGGCAATCAAAGATGCTCCCCCAGGATTTTTTGTCGACCCAAATAATGAAAAAAAGATAGATTATGTTGGTTTAGCAATCTACATTGGAGATATAATATCAAAAGTAAAAGATAGAGAAGAGGCAAAAAAACTGTTAAAAGGATATTTAGCCTTCACAGCAAACATTTTGGTCACAGATATGTGCACTTCAATTGAGGCTTCTTACATATCATGTGTGATATCTCAGGAGTTAACAAATACACCAGCCAAAGCTCAAACTGATGAGATACTTAAGCTCTGGAAGGCATGCCGCAAAAAGTTCGAAACAGAACGGTTGCTTCAAGCGATTTTCTGGACCGCTTTTAAGAATAGCGACATAGCTTTCGGAGAAGAACATCTTTTCCTGACATTCGGCAGTGAATTGAACAAGAAAATTGATCGATCCTTCATAGAAAAAATTCAAAGTGTACAAAAACAAATGGTGATGGAATACCCAAACGGCACTTAATAGCTAATTAGACCTTATTACGCATGTTTCTTTTTTAGAGCTTTAGTAAAGGGTATCCAAAAATTTTCTCTGGGCATCTGAAAGACTATGATAAATGTTTTATGTGAAGTCGGCTTACAATAGTTTCTAATACCCTCTTTGGTGTTGTCAGATAACATGACTACAGAAGTTGTTGAGGATTCAGGTCAAAAAGAATTTACGTTGGGCTCCATTGTTGAGTTGCGATCCCGGCTTTGGCGAGTGGACGAAATATTAGGTGATGTTTTGGTTGCCACAAGTATTGACGGTACGCCTGTTGAGCGTAGAAAGTTCTATATGCCTTTTGAGAAGATTAGGGCTGGCAAAATTGAAGCCCCGTCAAGTGAGGTTGTTGGCAACTATTCGATGCAGGATTTGCTTTTAAGAGCATTTCGTTTAAGCATGATTCATGGTGCTGCGCCTCTTCTTAGTCTTCAGCGTAGTCGGGTTGTGCCTGTTTCTTTTCAGATGGTTCCTGTTGTTATGTCGCTTGAGATGCCCCGTGTTAGAATGCTGATTGCTGATGATGTTGGTTTGGGGAAAACAATCGAAGCTGGGCTTACTGTTGTTGAGTTGTTTGCTAGGCAGCGTGCTTCTCGGCTACTGGTTATTTGTCCTGCGATGTTGCGGGAACAATGGAAAGAAGCTTTGAGTTATTTTTTCCATGTGGATGCGAGAATAATTTCTTCTTCTCATCGTCGGGAGATGGAGAGGGAACTTCTTCCTGGAAGTAATCCTTGGGAGCGTTATCCGTATCTTATTGCTTCGATGGATTATGCAAAGATGGCTGAGGTTAAACCGCAGATTATTGAGCAGAATTGGGATGTTGTTTTGGTGGATGAAGCTCATAATGTTGCTAAGCCGCATCAATCGGAGTTTAAAAATAAGGTTGAGATGGATCGTTGGGATTTGATGCGTGAGCTTTCAAGGAAAGCCCAGCATCTTGTTATGCTTACTGCTACGCCTCATAATGGTTATACGGATACTTTTGCTAGCTTGCTTAGAATGCTTGATGTTGGTGCTGTTTCTGGTACAGATAGTGATCCAGTTATTCATCGAGATATTGCCAAAAAGTATGTTTGTCAACGGCGAAGATCTGATGTGGAGGCTGAAATGAGTCGGGCGGGCGAGAAGAGTCCCTTTCCAAAGAGAGATACAAAAGAAGCGTATGCTAGGCTTTCTGTTGTGGAAATTAAGGTTGTGAAGGAAGTTGAGCGGTTAGGTCGGCATATTCTTGATAGTGCTGGTGGCGAGCGCACTTTTAGGATGAGAATTGCTAAGTGGACTGTTATGCATTTTCATAAGCGTGCGATTAGTTCTCCGTATGCTCTTGTTTGTTCTTTAAAGAATCGGTTAAAGGTTATTGAGAAAAGAATTGGTGCTCAGGAAAATCAAGTGGATGAAGATGTTGCTTTGTCTGAGGATGAAGCACGTGCGTCTATTTTGGATAATGATACTGGTGAGCGTTTGGATGATGAGGAGTCAGGTTCACGGATGGAGCATCATTTGTTTGGGGATAAGGATGCTGCGCTTAAGGAGAAAGAGTTGTTGGAGAATACGCTTTCGGTTGCGCGGAAAGTTACCCCTGACAAGGATGCTAAGCTTACTGAATTGCTTGATAATGCTTTGCGTGAGCTTTACAGAAATATTCCTAAGGTTATAATCTTTACACGGTACAAGGATACGTTGGATTATCTTGCCGAGAATATTCCTTTGCATCGAAATTATCGAGAAGCTAAGATTATCACGCTTCATGGTTCTATGAATGATGCTCAAAGGAAAGAGCGGTTCAAAGAATTTGAGTTGGCGTCTCGGGCTATTTTGGTTGCTACTGATTGTATATCTGAAGGAATTAACCTTCAGTATGTTGCTTCGCAGATAATTCATTACGAGTTGCCGTGGAATCCTAATAGGCTTGAGCAAAGGAACGGTCGTGTTGATCGCTATGGCCAGCCAGAACCAATCGTTTACATTAGGACAATGGTTGTTAACGATTCTCTGGAAGCTGCTATCCTTAAGGTTCTGGTAGAAAAGGCTTATCGAATCAGAGACGAGTTTGGGTTCTCTCCACCTTTCTTTGGGGACGATTTATCTGTACTGGATCTAATCAGGGAGCATCGCTTAGAAGTTCCTTTAGGGCAGTTGAGTATGGATGCCTTTTTTGAAGGCTCCCCGAAACCAGAACTTGCAGTTGATCCTTTTTCGGATGAATCGATTCAACGCATGAAAAATGACAACTTTTATGGCCAATCAAGCATCGACCTTTCTGAAGTTCATAAGCGCCTGAGTGAAACAGAGAACCTGATCGGAAGCCGAGAGCAGATTCAGAGTTTTGTTAAAAGTGGGTTAAACCGGTTTGGGTGCCGATTAACTCCTAATGTAGATGGCACTTTTCGGGTTGAAGTTTTAGATAATCGCCTCTCACAGGGATTAGAGAAGACTGTTTTGCCAAGGGCTACCTTTGACCCACTTAGAGGCAGAGATGACCCTGACTTAGAAGTCATAGACTTAGGACACAAGCTTGTTCGAAATCTAATAGAGTTAGTGAAGCAGCTTACTTTCTCGCCAAAAGAAAGAGACGTCTATGGGCGTACTGCTTGCATAGCTACCAAAGCAGCAACAAAGGTTTGCTCAGTCTACACATTACTTGCTAGATATGCCGTGCATACCCAACCCGTGTCTATTGTTGAGGAGTTGTTGAAGGTTGGCTTTGAGGTGCATGGCGATGGTAAACTGTCTCAGGGTGAAGTTGATGAGCTTTCTTATTCTGTGCCTGCAGTTAACGGGAGGTCCGCTGCTGAAATGCGGGAGGATTTAGATGCGGCTCTCTCAAAAGGCAACCTTGAAGACGCCCTGAAGGTTCGGGCGCAGGAGCGTTGTGCTGAATTAGCTGCTGAACGGGCACAGGTGAAAAAGAGCTTAGAAAACCAGGGTGAGCAGCAGTGGCTTCAAGGAATCGACGATTTATCTGTTGCATCAGTGGATTTGCTTTGTGTTACTGTTTATTACCCGTCTTTGGGAGGTAGCTGATTTGAGAAAAAACCCCCTCAAAAACATGTCAGCGCACGGCGGAATAATCACCTCTGAATTCTTAGAAACAATTCAAGGCGAGAACGTCAAAAACCCGAGGCTTGATCCCCAATGCTTTGCAACCTTCAACCAGCCCACACCTCCAAAGGACAAACGTGAACTCGACCACAAAATCGCCAACTCATTCAAGCTACTTCTTGAGCGTTGGGATGCCATATCTCTTCGTTACCAAAAGATGTCTGTTTCTGAGGCAAGAAGCAAATGGATGCTTCCGCTTTTCAAGGAGTTGGGTTTTGACCCTGACTTTAGAAGAGAAGAGATCGTTGTAGGCGGCGACGATAAGCTTCGGTTCCGCCTTTCGCATAGGGGCTGGAGCAGCGAGTCAGCTCCTATGATTCATATGGTTGCTCCCAGCCAAGATCTGGAGGAAGCCAGCGACGGCAGCGAAGGCGAAGTTGTCAGGCGAGGGAGAACCCGTAGCCCGCATGATGAAATGCAAGCCTACCTAAAAGTTACGAAGAGCTCAAAATGGGGAATCGTAACCAACGGAATCCTGCTCCGAATCCTCCGCGAATACTTTCATACCACAACCAAAGGCTATGTAGAATTTGACCTTGAAAACATCTTCCGCGAAAGGAGCTTCACTGACTTCCGTGCAATGTACCGAATGGTGCATGCGAGCAGATTCCTTCCCGACCAAGATGGTATCAGCCCATTAGAGCAGTTCTACAAAGAAAGCGTGGCAGCTGGGGTAAAAGTCGGAGAAGACCTGCGCCAGAACGTAAAGAAAGCCATCGAAGCCCTCGGCAACGGCTTCCTAAGCCCTGAACTAACCAAAAAAATGATAGAAGACGAAGAGTTCTGCAAAGCCTACTACTCCGAACTCTTGAGAGTAATCTATCGCTTACTATTCCTACTGTTCGCCGAGCAACGCGCCATGCTACCAACAAAAGGCTCACTCTACATCGAAGAATACAGCATAACACGGCTAAGACAAATGGCAGAAGAAAGACACGGCAAAGACGACCACAAAGACCTCTGGGAAGGGCTCAAAGTAACCTTTCACATGCTAAAAAAAGGCTGCCTGCCTCTCAAAGTCTTCGGATACAACGGCACCCTATTCGACGACTCAGAAATTCCAATACTATCAGACCTCTCCTGCAAGAATGAGGATGTACTTGAAGCAGTTAGGAATTTAACGCTGATTGAAGAGGAGAGAGTTCTGAAACGCATTAATTATCTAGACTTGGGCGTTGAAGAAATTGGCTCAATTTACGAGAGTCTTTTAGATTATGCACCCAGAGTTTTTGCAGCGCCACAGGAAATATTTGGTGTAAGCGTTCCAGCCAATAGCTTTTATTTGGACCCGCGAGGGGTTGTGCGCAAATCTTCAGGGAGCTATTATACCCATCCTCGCCTGATAGATGAGTTGGTAAACAGTGCTTTGAAGCCTGTAGTGGAGGAAAAACTCACAGCAAGCGCTGATAAACTGAATGCATTATTAGCAGTAAATGTCTGCGATCCAGCATGCGGTAGTGGGGCATTTTTAATTGCCGCTAACAACTATCTCGCAAGAGAATTAGCAAAGCTACGCTCTAGTCAAGTTGAGCCATCAGATAATGAAGTAAAGATAGCGAAAAGAGACGTCCTGCAGCATTGCATTTATGGCGTCGATCTCAATCCTATGGCTGTAGAATTAGCTAAAGTCTCGCTATGGATTAATTCTTGCGTTGAGAACATGCCCCTTAATTTCTTGGATCACCACATAAAATGTGGCAATTCATTGATTGGCGCATCGCCAGAACTACTCAAAAAAGGAGTACCTGATGAAGCATTTTTACCATTAAATCCCAATGAAAAAGAGATCTCCAAAAAAATTAGATTCAGAAACTCAATGCAGCGTAATGACCGGATGATAACCGAGTTTCAATCGCTAAGAGACCAGAAACACGAAGCCAGAGAATTTGCTTTGCTGGACAATCTGAACGAAAAAACAACAGAAGATATCGAGATTAAGAAGAAAAAGTATTTGCAGCTTACTTCTTCTTTGGATGCCAAAAAACGGAAAGATATAGCGGATGCTTGGGTGGCGACGTTCTTCTGGTCATTAAATCAGGGTGCGTCTGAACCTCCCACACAAGGCAGTCTAAGGTTGATGCAAAACAAAGGAATTGAGTCTATTGAAAAAAATACAGCGGAAACTATTCGTGAATTATCGGCAAAGTACAGCTTCTTCCACTGGCATCTTGAATTCCCTGATATTTTTGAAAGTGAGAACAAAGGGTTCGATTGCCTAATCGGTAATCCTCCCTGGGATATGATTAAAGAAAATTCAGACGAATTTTTTAGTTTTTACGATGAAAACTATAGAAGTCTTAACAGTAAAGAAAAGAAAAAATTACAGAAAGAAATTTGCCTGACACCCAGTATTCAAGAAAAATGGTCGAATTACGAGAATTACTTTGCCCACATCACCAAATACTGCGTTCATTCTGGCGTTTTTACCTATCAAGGGACAGGGCATCTAAATGCTTTCAAGTTATTTCTGGAAAGGGCATGTCAAATTATAGGTGTGACTGGACGATTTGGTTTACTCGTTCCATCGGGAATTTACACAGACGAGGGATGCACCGAGCTAAGGAAATTTCTATTTGAAAAAACAAAGCTTGAAGAGCTCTTTTGTTTTGAGAACAGACAGAAGATATTTCCAATCCACAGCAGCTTCAAATTCGTCATTCTGGTTGCACAAAAAGGCGGATCCACAGAAAAGTTTGCTGCTGGTTTTATGCTTCATGATTTAGACGTATTGCCCGCCCTAAGGGCAAATGGGCTTAAACTTCCGGTGAGCCTTGTAAGAAGTTTTTCGCCAGATACCTTATCAGTAATGGAATTTGTTAATCAAGACGAAATTTACTTAATGGAGAAACTATACGGTAAGGTGCCGTTATTAGGAACAAAACTAGAAGGCCTCTGGAACGTCGTTTTTCACAGAGAGTTGAATCAAACTGACGATCATGAATTGCTCCAGACAAATGAAACTCCTGTGCGAATTTTTGAAGGTAAGATGATTCATCAGTTTTACCATTTGTATGAAGCCCCACGATTTTGGTTGTTTGAGAAAGACGCTCTCGATTTTTATGCCCGTAGAGGCTATCAAGCCTGGCAGGAATATCGCTTGGCATATAGGGCTGTAGCAAGCAGCACCAATGAAACCACTCTTATAGCAACCATAATTCCAAAGAACACTGGATCGGTTGAATCTTTAAGAATTCTAGAATTGTACAATCTGGACCAAAATAACAAGTTATCTAAAAATATTAATTCTAATGAGCAACTTTTCCTTACTGCTATTATGAACAGTTTCGTTGTTAATTATGTTACGAGAAGAAAAGTAAGTGCAAATTTAAGCGCCTTTTACATTTATCAGCTGCCAGTCCCTCGAGGTACTTCTGGAACCTGGTTTTTCGATCAGTTGGTACCACGTGCTGCAAGGCTCGTTTGTACGACAGAAGAATATTCGGATTTTTGGGGTGAAGTCTACAAAGAAGAATGGAACCTTCTTTCGAAGAAAGACGGTGGGACTAGTGAGTTAGATGACTGGAGCAAACTAGGATCAAAATGGTATACAAGTTATGGATTACAGGGATGGGACGAAACTAAGCACGATATAGGTAAGCGTGCCCAAATCCGATGTGAAATGGAAGCTCTGATTGCGCACTTGTATAAGCTAACTAAAGAGGAGGTGCAATATGTTCTTTCAACATTCCCTATCGTCAAGGAGAAAACACCTTGGATAATAGACGGGACACTTGGAGAATTTACTAGATTATCCAAACAACTTAAAACTTAAGTGTGGTAACCGCCAACTGTAGTCAGGTTATCCCTGTTACTCAGGGCGATCTATTATGGTGGAATAATGAATCCGTTTGAGACAATAGAATACGTTCAGAATACATATCGAACCTATGTATATACTTTTCAAAAGATAAGAAGCACAACAATCGAGAAGTGGGTTCAGGATAAGATTGCTGAGGGTACTCTTCTTTGGAAGGATCCCTATGTTCAGCTTAATCGTCTTTTTGAGCAAGGCGATTTTCTGCAAAAGTTAGTTGATGAGGGCCTTATTCATAGCTGGGTTCTGAAAATTTTCTCAAAAAAAGATACCGCTGGAAAATTAACGGGCAGTCCTATCATTCCATACAGGCATCAAAGCGAAGCTATTATCTCTATCCAAAAGGACAACGCTAACACTCTTGTCACCACGGGAACCAGTTCTGGTAAAAGCTTCTGCTTTGGAATTCCCATTGTTAGTGAGTGCCTTAAGATGCGTGAGCAGGGTTTGAGCGGTATTAAGGCGATTATTGTTTATCCTATGAATGCTTTGGCTAATAGTCAGTATGAGGATTTTGCGCAGAGGCTTCATGGGTCTGGGTTGAAGATTGGTCTCTACACGGGTGATACAAAGAATAGTCCTGATGAGGCCAGGTTAGCGCTGAAAACCTCCACGGGTAGAGAGGAGCCTTATGATAGCGAGTTGCTTTCTAGAGATGAGATGCAGGCTAATCCGCCTGACATACTCATGACTAACTATGTCATGTTGGAGCTGCTTTTGACCCGTTTTGAGGACAGAAAACTCTTTCCAAAAGACGGTAACCACCTGAAGTTTTTGGTCTTGGATGAAATCCACACTTATTCAGGCAAAAAGGGTGCTGATGTTGCCTGTCTCATTCGACGCTTAAAACAGCGCACGGGCACAATAGGTAAACTAAGATGTATTGGCACAAGCGCCACCGTCCAAAGCGAAAAAGGCGAGAGGGGTGAGGAACTCATCGCACAATTTGCCAAGAACCTCTTTAGCGAAGACTTCGAGCCAGCAAATGTTATAGGGGAAAGCTACCTAAAAACAGCCAGACCAACAGCAGAACCATTGCCACCAACCATACAAGTAACCAACACAATGCTCGAGCACTTTGACGGAACCCCCGAAAAGGCTATAGCCCTAACCGAAGCATTAACAGGAAAAAACATAGCAGACACCGACAAGACTGCAGAAGGCATCGGCAGAATTCTCTCTGCTCAGCTGACCGTTCAGTTTCTTGAAGACAAACTCTCAGAAAACTCCCTATCACTATCAACAATACTAAAGGAATACAAGGAAACACATAGACCTGACTTTTCATTAGAAGACTGTGCTAAGGAGCTTGAGGCTGCACTTTTGGCTGGTTCAGTTGGAACGGTGGAAATCCTTGGTAGCCAACAACCCAAGTTTGTGCCCAAAATTCACACATTCTTCTCGCAGGGCAAAACAATCACGACCTGCTTAACAAAAGACGGACCTCACCTCAACGAGCGAGGCGAAAGTACGTGCCCAACATGCGCCAAAAACCAGAAAACAAGAGTCACATTCCCCCTTAATTTCTGCCGAGCCTGCGGCCAAGAATACTACGGCGTCACAATAACCGAAGACAACACACTCTACCCCAGAGATATAGACATGGTGGAAACTCAGGGAACAAACGCTTACCTGCAAACAGGAACTTTCAATGAGATTGATCTTCCATTTCCAGCAGAATGGTTGGATAAGGAAGAAAAACAGCTTACAGCAAAACATGAAGAGGCAAGACCCAGAAAAACGATTTACTGTCCAGCATGCAACAAGATAGATGCAACCTGCAGCTGCAAAGACCGCTTGGAAGTAACAGTTGTTCCATCACCGTTTCTTTTCTGCCCCACATGTGGAGTCTACTATGACAAGAGGTCAAGAGAATTTAGCAAATTATTCACTTTTGGCTCAATTGGCAGAAGCACTGGAACAGACGTTTTAGTATCAAGTGTCGTTTCAAAGCTTAACCCAGATGAGCGGAAACTAATCGCGTTCTCAGACAGCCGCCAAGACACAGCTCTCCAAGCAGCCCACATGAATAATCTGCAGAAAAGAATCCACTTCAGACAAGCACTCTACTACGCCCTAAAAAACAACGGCTACATCGAAGGCACAGACAAAGCCCTTGACATTAACCAAACAGGACTTAAAATATTCAAAACTATGGAAAACAACAAGGTTATTCCAGATTATGCACGGGCAAGAGGCAAATACGTCAAGACATCTGACGCCGATGAAGCTTATCAACGTTATTTAGAATACAATGTAGTCTTAGACCTAGGTTCCTCTACAAGAAAGAATCAAAGAAACCTTGAAGAAGTTGGATTAGTTCAGGTAATTTACAATGGGCTTGAAGGTCTATCCAAAGACGAGACGGTATGGAAAACCATCAAACCCCTAGCAACCCTCTCACCAATAGAGAGACATGACTACCTGACAGGTATTTTAGATATTTTTAGAAGTAAACGCTCAATTAGCCACAAAGATGTCCTCAACCAGCGAGAATTCAGAAATGAAATCGGTTCTAAATTAACTGAAGAATGTCAATTTGACATTGGTGCAGAAGCACCGGGTACAATAATGGGCTACTCAGATACAGCACGTAAAGGAGACAAAACCAAATATGTGCTGAAAATAACAGGTCCCCGAAGCCGACTGATGATATGGACACAAAGAGTCCTGGGCTTAAACCGCGAGGAAGCCGCTGAACTGCTAACAAAAATCTTCAGCGTCCTATCCGACCAAGAGCTCCTTCCAATATTAGCTTCAGTACCTGTCAAAGGATATAGAGGCATATCTCTTGGCGAAGTCTACATGCTAGACAGCCAATACCTACAGCTTCAAGCCCTAAACAAAACCAAACACAAAATCTGCCCAAAATGTGGCTTACTTCACCATCGGGAAACCATAGATATATGCACAGACGTTAACTGTGGACAACTCCAAGAAAGAGATTTTGAAAAGAACTATTTCAGATTAGCTTACTCAAGACCTTTCAAAGACACCGTCCCAATTCAAGCCCAAGAACACAGCGGCCAACTAGACGGAGACGAGAGAAAAAAGATTGAAGCAAAATTCCGCTCAAGAGATGACCCCCTAAACGTTCTTGTTTGCACGCCCACAATGGAGTTAGGAATAGACATAGGAGACCTTTCAGCAATTTACATGAGAAACGTTCCCCCAAGCCCAAGCAACTACGCCCAACGCGCAGGACGTGCAGGAAGAAAAAGCCAGCCGTCCATAATCACAACCTTTTGCGGAAGCGGCATTGCAAGGGGACCACACGACCAATACTTCTACCGATTCCCAGAAAAAATAGTCTCAGGAAAAATAACCTCACCCAGATTCATGCTAGACAACAAACAACTCGTAACAACACATCTGCACTCACTTATCTTAGAAACCATGGAAAAAAAACTTGAAACTGGCATAGGTAAAATTCTCGATCTCACAGAACCAAACTACCCCATGATGCCCGACTATAAGAACGAGCTAATTAGAAGAGTAACGGACGCAAAACAAAAAATACTTGAATCAGCAAAAAGCGCATTCTCATTGGAAATGACAGTTTATCCATGGTTCACAGAAGCATTCATCAACCAAACCATAGACTCTTTTCTTGACCATTTTGAAGGCGCACTGGAATACTGGCGAAAAGAATACGAAACACTTGACAGGGAACACCAGGACTTAAGCGCTAAGGACAGAAAAGAACGTGCCTCAAATCAAGATAGATATCGCCTTGCAGCAATAAGTCAAAAACTCGAAAATATGAGAGTCGGCGAAAAAGACTTCTACATATACCGCTACCTCTCAACCCAAGGATTTCTGCCAAACTATGGCTTCCCAAGCAGCAATACCACCCTATCACTTAGCGAGTCAGAAAACGAAATCCAAAGAGACAACGTCATAGCCCTCTCAGAACTGGCTCCAGGAAACACCATTTACTACCAAGGCGCCAAATACCAAGTCGCCTACGCCAGGCCAAAAGTGATGAACCAAAAGCCCGTCAGAGAATACCTGCTTATCTGCCCTAACTGCCAAAACGCCCTAAGAGGCGAAACAGCCAAAACCGCAGCGGCATGTCCTAAATGCCAAAACCCCCTAACAGGAGAGCACCCAAACCCCAATGCCATGCAACTACCCGACATGTACGCAATACGCAGACTCAGAATCACAAGCGACGAAGAAGAACGCATGCGACTGGGATATCAAACATCGACTCACTACCAAGCCAGCGACAAAATCCAAGAATACGACGTAACCACCCCCAATGACTTATCTTTAAAGATACTCTATGAACAAAACGGACAAATCATCCACTTAAACAAGGGCACAACCAGAAACCAAGAGGACGGACAAGACGCAGGATTTGTGCTCTGCTCAGCATGCAACCGATGGCTATTTGGCGATGACCGAATAGAAGACCACATCAACCCAGAATCAAACTCATACTGCCCAAAAAACGCCCAAGAAGACGACATAATCAGAGGCATAGAACTCTTCACAGTAGGAACCCACGACGTGGCAACCCTAAAAGTTCCACCACCCAAGAACCTCACACAGGACCAAATAAAACCATACTATCTCACACTTCAAGAAGCGCTGCTCCAAGGCATGCAAATCGCCCTCAACTTGGACGAAAGCGAAATTGATGGCTTCATAACCCAAGAAACCACTGACCCCTCAAAATACGACATAATCCTCTATGAAACAGCAGGCGGCGGCACAGGCGCCATTAAAGCCCTAACCACAACGCCAGGGTTTACAAATATTGTAGGAAAAGCAAGAGAACTCCTGCATGAATACGATTCCCAAGTTGGATGCACCAAAGCATGCTATGAATGCCTGCTGAACTACTACAATCAGCGGGACCACGAAAAACTAGACAGAAACCTGATCCTGCCAACACTAAGGCTGCTGGAAAACGCCAAAACAAGCCTAGTACAGTCAGCTAACCAAACTGAAAGATTAGAAGAACTCAAAAAAGCATGTGACTCAGAACTTGAACGAACAGTGCTGCAAAGAATCGTTGACGAGGGATTGCCTCTGCCAGACGAAGCCCAGCATATAATCTACGACAAAGACGTTCGTATAGCAAAACCAGATTTCTACTACAAAAACCAAAACATCTCACTCTTCGTAGATGGTCCAGTGCATGAAGAGGATTATGTTAAGAAAGATGACGAGGAAAAGCGAAAGAAACTACGAGCCCTCGGATACAGAGTATTTGTTGTTCACTATGCAAATATCGAAGAGGGATTAAGCAAACTCCGTACGGCTCTTGAAGGATAAGGTGTTAAATTGGGTAAAGTTGGAGTTTTCATAATTGAGTCTTTAGAGCTAGATGATGAAGAAAAAAACCTGTTTGAAGGCAAATTCATATCCTACATTCTGGATCTCGATGGTGTGAAATCTAAGTATTACTACATTCGTACAAGAAGTGAGCTTGAAAAAATCATAAAAGAGTACAAGAAAACCGATTTCAAATATCTTCACTTATCTTGTCATGGAAACAAGACATCGATATCTACAACATTAGATGATATTTCCTTTCTTCAACTCAAAAATACATTCAAGAATGCCTTAGCTGGCAAACGGCTTTTTGTTTCAGCCTGTCTTGCCGTTAATGATGATCTTGCGAGAATATTAATGCCGGCAACTGGGTGTTTCTCAATTATTGGATTTTCAAAGAGTGTAGATTTTGATGTGGCCGCCGTAATATGGGCTTCTTTTTACCATTTGATGTTTAGGGAGGGGGCAAAAAGGATGACTAGAAAAGAAATACTTCGAAACATTAAGAGTATCGCTATTACTTTTAAAATGCCAATGGTATACTACTCATTGAGCGCATCAAGTAATTTAGGATATAAGAAGACGGAAATTTCAGCAACAGGTAAAATAACCACTAAATAATAATCAATAAATAATAAGTTCAAATAAACTTATTATGGATCTATTAATAACAGTCTAACGCCGGTGACAGTTGATCCGCTTATAACGCCAATTACTGGATCTAACCATATCGCAAAGGCACCAATAGTGCCAATCCAGTTGACTATGTCTACAGTTTTCTTAATACCACTGACTGATTTCTGCCACTCCTCAGGAACGATGTTCTCGAGATTAATAAGGGGAAAAACTTCTAACTTTTCAAATAGCTTAAAAGTTTTCTTTATCCTGGAAAGTATGGACGACTGAGTAGTAAGAAACACAAACTCATCGAGAAGTATATTTTGAAGTGCCGATGAAAGATTAGACTTCTCAAGGTCGCGCCTTAAGGCTCCAAAATGTTCCTTATATTGTTCAGGTACCTTTTTTGAATAATCCTCCCATGAAAACCATTCAAAAGAGGTTTCTGCGTTTCTAATTACCTTATCAATATTCATAATATCTGACTCCCGTAGGTAGCTTCCATAAAACTCCCGGAAGTCAGGATTTTTTATTTTATTGATGCTTTGAGGGATATAGATAGTTGGAAAGACTTCATTGAGCTTTTGGGCTGATTTCCAGAAAATAGGTTGGATTAATAATGACGGATCCAACATTGTAGGCTTGAGCTTATCGCCTATCAGTTTTTCCATTTCCAATTCACACAACAAGCATTAACTTGAAAAGCACTTATGTTTTTGCCTTAGTAGAATATACAGATATCTAGCGAATTCGATAGAAGGCATTAGAGAAAAAGTAACAATAGTAATAGGCGTAACAAAATATTAGATATATCAAAGAGCGCTTTCTAATCGTGGCTAAGCGACCTTAATTTTCCCCGCTATAGATTTTAGTCGACTAATGGCTAAATTGTCAACTTTGGGCTTTTGCTTGATATATTTTTCAATTTTTTCTTCTCCAATTAATTTTTGAACTACTGTAGTTTCTTTCAACTGCTCGACTTGGTTCTTATTTTTTAGTTGATTTGGTGAATATGTATTAGGCGGCAGGATTGTGTAGGAATAATGGCTTCTAGAAAACTCTTTTAGTCGTGGTTTGCCGCCCATAGACATTCCTCGGGTCTTAAATGTTCCACCAAGCACATCTATGTATGCAAAAATGCTTAGAAAATCATCTGCCCTTGTTTCTTCTTTTTCAAACTGGGGATAACCCAAATTGCATGCGTAAATAAAGCTCTCGCTTAAGGGGACTTCGCTGTTGATTGATGACAAGATTGATCTGAAGTCTGCCTCATGTGTCAAAAGGTCACTGGTGTTTCCATCAATAGAGAAAGCGTTGATTCCATATTCGTTATAGAAATTCACTATTGACCTAGAATATTTGGGCGCCAACAGCGGTACCGTTCCTATAAGAACCTTGGAATTGCCCACGGCTTTTATCTCATCAATTATGTTTCTCATCATCACCAAGTACTGTTGAACTCGCTTCTCAGTGATTTTGCTACCCTCTTTAAACAGGGCAGTTCTAACAGTCGGCAAAAAAATGGTTGCTTGACTACAAGCATACAAGTGATGAGCTAGAGTACTTATCTTATCTTTACTTGGTACTTTATCAACAATTAAGTTGAAAATCACAAGATTTAGGCTATCTTTCTTGAAGTTAACGCTAATTTCTCTGGCTACCCGTGAGGAAGCCCCCTCCTCAAGAGAATTCAAAACATCGTCATCGATTCTTTTTACAATCTCATTTACGCTTGAATTAGACTCTAAAAAAGTATCTGATGTAATACGCTTAGTTGCCTTAGATGGGGTTTCAAACGAAAAAACCCCATCGATAGACAAGCCTTTCTTTATAACCCCTAAACTGTCATCACGATCGAGTTCTCGGACTTTCAACTGCATACTCTCTAATTGTTAACGAACAATATATTATAATTGCGCCTTTTCATACCACTAGAATTAAATCTGTCCTTAACCAATAGAAAACAAAAGAAGGATTATAGAATAATGACTCTTATTGAGGACTACGGCTTAGATTCACCTGCACGGTCCTTACTTTTGACAGTATTATCGATAAAAGACAGCAACCAACGGGCAGAGATGGACAAGATTCACATCCAAAAAGTCCTAAGATACTACGAACATTTACGCGAAAAAAAAGAAATAGACTTCTCCAACTTCAAGCTCGGTGGAGTCGCATATGAACTGGAAGAAAACCGAGAAACCCTAATAGAATACGAGCTTATTAATCAGCAAAACTGCGATTTCTCCCTCACAGAAGAAGGAAACGCAGCTGCGCTCGATCTTAAGAAAACGTTCAGTCAAGAGGAATACCAACTATTAGTCTGTGCTAAAAAACTTCTAAATGATCTACCCAACGACGAATTGCTATACTTCATGTATAAGACAATCCCAGAGACACAGAAATACTCAACTGAATTCTCACGCCTTGAAAGGAAAAAAGAAGCGTTGGTAAAGAATCTCTTTGCGAAACGAAAGATAGATTCTTTGACAGCGATTAGGTGGCTAGGAATAAGCGAAGAGGATTTTATCAAAATGTTACCAAAGAAGAAGTTACCCGAAAGTGTAGTTAACCTCATGGCGAAAGGTTACCAAGAATGTGCTGATGAAGATTTAGAGATCGCTAAGGACTTTGAGCAGGTAGAAAACGAACTTGATGAAGAATGCAGTGCGTAGAGGCGATATTTTCTGGGCAGACCTTGACCCAGTCAAGGGGTCCGAGCAGGGCAAAACCAGGCCAGTCTTGATAATCCAAAACGACATCGGCAACGAAAACAGTCCTGTAACAATTGTTGCCTGCATAACAACTAATTTAGCTAGAAAAGACTACTATCCAACCAATGTTTTTATTACAGCAAAAGAAACGGGGGTTAGCTCCGACTCTGTTGTTCTTCTCAACCAAATTCGAACTATCGACAAGACTAGGCTAAAAAGCAAAGCAGGACATATGCCTGCTAATAAAATGTTGGAAGTTGACGAAGCAATAAAAATAAGTCTAAATCTTTAAACATGGTGCAGGTTGGATTAACGAACAAAAAGTCGTGGTGCCCTCTTGATTTGGTTTCACTACTACTATTAGATTAGCATTGAATCAGAAGTACGAAAGAGTGTTTCGGTAGAAGAAAATAACCTTTATGAAAACTACAATTTCTTTTCTTTCAAATCAAAGTTGAATGATTTAAATTTTCTATTTACCTATTCATCCATATCCCTTATGGAACGCTAAGATTTCATGAACACGAAACACCTTAACATAGGTACAGTCGCAAATCTTAAAGCGAAAACAATAATACACTATAGATTGGACGGTTAATTAGTTGAGTTTAGATGATTTTTCCTTAAATGAAGCCGACAAATCCTTTTTCAAAGAGGCCTCAAACGTAATTTACAACTGGTTGTCACCCGAGAAGAGACTAAAGTTCAGTCAAGAGTTGGCAACCGAAGGATTGTCCAACATAGAAGATCTGAAAGAAAAGGAACGATTCTTTCGGCTTCTCCATTTCCTAGAAGTAAACTACATAAAGGTAGTTGAATGGGCAGGTAAAACGCTCGAAAGTCTAAATGCAATAAACAAATCATCTAAAAATCCTGTCAAGGATATCAAACTTGAATTAACAGAACAAGAGGGCACCAGTTTTTCAGAAATATTCAACGATCTCTCGGAGAGCAAAATCAAAACTTTATTCTATTCAACTCTAGATCAACTAGAAATTAGTTCTGAATACAAAAAACAACTTTTTTCCAAAAAGGAAGCCGAAAATTATGAGTAACCAAGCAAGACTCAACCAAATCCAAAACTTACTAAGCAGACTTCAAAACATTAGACTTTTCCGTATCCCCAGTTTGAACGATCAAGTTTTTGAGCTATATTGCTACTTCCGGAAGCTGGAAGAATTTGTGAATGGAGGAAAGATTCTAGCTTGTCAATCAAGATACCCTGGCATCTTCAGACCACACTTGAAACCCGGAAGACCTAGGTCCGGTGATTATTTTCGACTTATTGATCCTAAAGGAGGAGAAAACAGAGAGACGATGCCCTTGATAGGTCTGAAGTCGTTATTGTTATCAT